>JANXRS010000500.1 GCA_025356745.1 Arcicella sp. | reverse complement strand
TTGCCTTGACGACTTCTAATTTGAAATCGAAGGCAGATTTTATGGCTAATCTTAGAAAAGCGATTGAAAATGGTTTGGATGAAAAAACAGCTTTGGCAGCTTTGACTTCAACGCCCGCTTCAATGATGAAAGTTGATAATCTGGTAGGTTCTTTGAAAACTGGAATGTTGGCTAATTTCTTGATTACGTCAGATAATTTATTCAAAGATGGAAACATAATTTATGAGAACTGGGTAAAAGGAAAGCGATATGTCATCTCAGACATGAACGTAAAAGATGTTCGTGGAACTTATGATTTAACGATAAATGAAAATTCAAAATTGAAATTGAATGTGACAGGAAAGGCAGATAAGCCTGAATATCAGATAATGGTAACGGATTCTGTGAAAGTTACGCCAAAGGTTATTCGCACGGGTGATATGCTCACGATTCTGTATAAATTGGATGCCAAGAAAGATAAAGGTGATTCAAGAATTGCCGCTTATTATGACGGTAAAAATATTGTAGGACAAGGAATTGACGTAAATGGGAAACCTGTTTCGTTCGTAGCAAATTTAAAGGAAGCTATGAAAGAAACGACTGCGAAACTTGATACTGCAAAAAAAGCAAAAATTGAAATGGGTAAATTGGTTTATCCTTTCAATGGGTACGGAAGCGAAACTAAACCACAGGCAGAAACAATTTTAGTAAAAAATGCCACTGTTTGGACAAACGAAGCAACGGGAGTAGTTCAAAATGCTGACGTATTAATTCAAAATGGAAAAATTGCTCAGTTTGGTAAAAATCTTTCATCAGCTGGGGCAAAAGTAATTGATGGAACGGGTAAACATTTGACTAACGGTATTTTTGATGAACATTCACATATTGCTTTACTGGCAGTAAATGAAGGTACGCAATCAGTAACAGCAGAGGTTAGAATGGAGGATGTAATTAATTCAGAAGATGTGAATATTTACCGCCAATTAGCGGGTGGAGTTACTTCTTCACAATTATTGCATGGTTCGGCAAACTGTATTGGTGGACAATCCGCCATCATTAAATTGAAATGGGGTGAGGCACCTGATGCTTTGAGAATTCCAAATATGGACGGTTTTATCAAATTTGCTTTGGGCGAAAACGTAAAACAAGCCAATTGGGGTGACCGTGCCAGAGTGCGTTTTCCACAAACCCGCATGGGCGTTGAGCAAATTATGATGGATGCGTTTTTGAGGGCGAAAGAATACGAGAAATCTATGAAAAACGTAGGTGGATTACCCGTAAAACGTGATTTAGAATTAGATGCTTTGGTAGAAATTTTGAATAAAAAACGCTTTATTACTTGTCACTCTTACGTTCAATCAGAAATTAATATGTTGTTGAAAGTAGCTGATTCTTTAGGTTTTAAGGTTAATACTTTTACGCATATTTTAGAAGGTTATAAAGTAGCTGATAAAATGAAAGCACATGGAGCCAATGCTTCAACGTTCTCGGATTGGTGGGCTTATAAAATGGAGGTAAAAGAGGCAATTCCTTTCAATGCGGCTTTAATGACAAAGGTGGGCGTGAATACTGCCATCAACTCAGATGATGCAGAAATGGCTCGCCGCTTAAATCAAGAAGCCGCCAAAACTGTTATGTATGGTGGAATGACGGAAGAGGAAGCATGGAAAATGGTAACGCTAAATCCTGCTAAAATGATGCACTTGGATAATCGTTTGGGAAGTATCAAAGTGGGCAAAGATGCTGATGTTGTACTTTGGAATAACAACCCGCTATCTGTTTACGCAAAACCTGAAAAAGTAATTATTGATGGTGCGGTCTATTTTGATTTAGAGAAAGATAAAATATTGAGAACAACGATTGCTTCTGAACGTAATCGTTTGATTCAGAAAATGTTAGCTTCAAAAGCAAGTGGAAATCCAACGGCTAAACCAGATATGAAAAAGCCAAAACAAATGCACTGTGATTCAGAAGGCGATATCTTTTCGGAAGAAACTCATTCAGTTCATAATGATTAATCATAAAATTCAGATTTGTACTGAAATATTCATGGCATGACTTTGAGTCATGCCATGAATGAATAACAAAATATAAAATGAAAAACATAAAATACATATATATACTTGTATTCCAATTACTTACGAATACAATTTTTGCCCAAAACCAAGCAGCAGGAAGTCCCCAAATGAAGGCAATTGCTCTGACAGGTGCAACGATTCATACTGCTACAGGGCAAGTGATTCAAAATGGTGTAATCGTTTTTAATAAAGGAATAATTACAGTAGTTGGTGGTGCTGGAACGACTTACGACAAAGCAAATACAGAAACGATTGATGTGGCTGGAAAAAGCATTTATCCAGGCTTAATTTCACCTTCAAACGAATTAGGTTTAACTGAAATTGATGCTGTTCGTTCAACTAATGACATGGCAGAAATTGGTGGAATTAATCCTCATGTGAGAGCTTTGGTTGCCTATAATACTGATTCTGAGTTAATTCCTACCGTTAGAAGTAACGGAATTTTGATTACGCAAGCAACGCCACAAGGAGAAATTGTAGCGGGAATGTCGTCAATTATGCAATTGGATGGTTGGAATTGGGAAGATGCCGCACTGAAAAAAGACGATGGCATTCATATCAATTGGGTAGGATATTTCAAGCGTGATTTAGATTTTGCCACTTTTTCGGTTACTACTAAAAAGAATGATAAAAGAGATGAAATGCTCCGTGAAATTGATAAAACTTTTAATGATGCCATTGCTTACTCACAGTCAAAACCAACCGTTACGAATGTAAAAATGGAAGCAATGAAAGGACTTTTTGATGGTACAAAAAACCTTTATATTAATGCTGATTATGGAAAAGAAATTATTGAAGCAGTTCAATTTGCAAAGTCGAAAGGAGTAAAGAAAATCGTGATTATTGGAGCAGAAGAATCTTTATTAGCCGCTGATTTTTTGAAGGAAAATAACATTCCAGTAATTGTAAGTGCAACGCATCGTTTGCCAAATTCTGCCGATGATGATACCGATATTTCTTATAAATTACCCTATCTATTGGCTCAAAAAGGCATTTTAGTAGGTTTGGGTTATATCGGTTTAAATTGGAGAACTCGTAATTTGCCTTTCTTAGCTGGCACGGTTGCAGGACATGGCATGGACAAAGAAGATGCTTTGAAATTGATAACCATTAACAACGCCAAAATTTTAGGAATTGACAAAGTGGTTGGTACTTTAGAAGTTGGAAAACACGCTACTTTAATCGTTTCAGCGGGCGATGTTTTAGATATGAGAACTGCCAAAGTTGAACACGCTTTCATTCAAGGTCGTAAAGTAGATTTAGACGATAAACAGAAACGGTTGTATCGTAAATATTCAGAGAAATACGGTACGAAGTAAACCGTGATTATTAATAAAAATTAGACCATTGATTATACAGATTTGACAGATTTACACAGACTCTAAATTTTATCTGTGAAAATTTTTCTAATCTGTATAATCAATGGTCTAATTTTTTATCGTAATCCTTACAAACAATCTTAATTAGGATAGGTTATTGTTTACATCAACCCCTTAAATGCATCAAAAGTTTGAAAGGAAATCTCATCAATATTCTCTAATTCAAACGTAATTTACGCCTGCCTGACCATGAACCTCTACAAGCAGCTTTGTCAGATGGTTTGCCGATTTTACTGCTTTATATTTTTGACCCTTTCATTTGGGCTGATCCAAACTACTCCGAACGACATTTACGTTTTGTCAAAAAATCCTTAAACGATTTGAACGAGCAATTACGTAATCTTTGTACTGGCGGTAATCCTCCACAAATTTCTATTTTTCAAGGAAAAACAGTAGATATTTTTACCCAAATTAATGCGATTAAGAATATTTTTAAAATTTTTTCTCATGAAGAAACGGTTTTAAAAATTACCTACGGGCGTGAATACCGTTCGCATTTAAGTAATTAGACAAATTGAATGTTAAATTTATTACCCACGTTGTCCAGTATCTCTTTTAGATTTATTTTGAGTTTATCAAATGACAAATAAGCCTTAAATTCCAACCACTCGTATTTAATCTTTCTCCATAGAATTTC
>JANXRS010000495.1 GCA_025356745.1 Arcicella sp. | reverse complement strand
AGAAAAAGAAAGGACAAAGTTGGTCTCAAAAAGGAAGTGGGGCTTTGACTATCCTAAAAACATTAGAAATTAATAACCAATGGAATAAATACTGGCAAAAAACTGCATAAATCTAAATCACAGCTTTTTGCACAGTAGGTATTTTTATGATAATAATTTTCGCAAGACTTTCGTAACTGCCACTGGATTTTCTGCTAAATTTATCAAAGAAGAAATGGCAATTCCGTGCAAATTATTGGCTTTAAGTATCGCCACATCGTCTAAGGTTATTCCTCCAATTGCAATAATTGGTAAGGATAAATTTGCCATTTTGTATTGTTGTAAAATGGATTGATAACCTTCTAAACCTAAAATTGGACTAAGATTTTTTTTAGTTTTGGTAAAACGAAAAGGGCCTAAACCGATATAATTCACTTTTGCTTCATGCAAAAAAAGGACATCTTCGAATGTGTTAGAAGTGCCCCCAATGATAAATTTTCCGCCTAACATTTCTCTTGCTTCAATCGGCGAGAAATCAGTTTTACCCAAATGCACACCATCTGCTTCAATTTCTAAGGCTATTTGGGCATTATCATTGATAATAAAAGTTGCTCCAAATTTTTTACATACTTCCTGGGTTCGCAAAGCGGTTTCTTTCCAGTCGGAATACGCCCGATTTTTCACTCGCAATTGTACCCAATCCGCTCCACCTTCGCAGGCTAAGCGGGCTTGCTCCCAATGTGAAACATGGGTTAAATCTTGGGTAATATAATGAAGGGTTGATATTTTCATGATACTATTTTTGAATTAAAATGATGATAGCCCAACAGACTATCATTACTGCCTAAGAATGCCGTGATGTACTTTTTGGCTTCTTCACAGGCTTTTTCTAAAGGAAAACCTTTGGCTAAATTGGCGGTAATTGCCGATGAAAGTACGCAACCTGAACCATGTTTTTCGCCATGGATGAGCCGTTTTGCGAGGTACTCGACACGTTTATTTTGGTAAAACAAAAGGTCTTTACTTTCATCCAAATCACCATGACCGCCTTTCAAAAAAACAGCACAGTTTTCGGCTAAAATCAGGGCTTTTTGTTCCGTATTTATCGAGTCGTTTATTAATAAATTCGCTTCGGGTAAATTAGGCGTTAATACATAAATTTGCTTTAAAATTGTTTTTAATATATTGGCATTGATTTCATCATGAAACTTGAAGCCTGCACTGGCTTTTAAAATCGGGTCCCAAACGATGATGACCTCTGGATTCCACAACAACAAAGCAGTAATAATTTTTGATAAATCATCCAAACTTTTTACTAAGCCGATTTTAACATATTGAATCGAATATTTCTCAAAAAGTAATTTCGCTTGCTCAATAATCAATTCATTATCAATCCATTGCACCGAATCAAACTGATTTTCGTGCTGTACCGTCAAAGCTGTACAAACGCCCAAACCATATATTTGATTGGCTTCAAAAGTTTTAATGTCTGACAAGAGTCCTGCCCCACCCGATGGGTCAAAACCTGCAATGGTCAGGGCTATAGGTCTTTTGTTCATATTTTATTGATTAGATTATTAATTTCCTGCTGATAAAATAGAGATTCATCCTACTTTCCAAACTGAACCCATTAACGCATATCCTTGAAAACCAATGGCTTGTATTATTTCGATGTTGTCATTACACACACCACCCAACGCCAAAACAGGTACAGAGCTTTGTCGATTTTCAAAGAAATGAGTCAAGGATTCTACTGAAAAAGCAGAGGGATAATCAGCTTTTGAAATACTCTGAAAAATGGGACTCAAAAAAACATAATCAGCTGTGCATGACAATTGCTCAATTGCTTCCAGACTGTGCAAAGAAAAACTAACGGTCAATCCTTTTTTTTGCAACGTTTTTACCATCAAAACTAAAGCTTCATTAGAGAGTTTTTGCCTGTTTATTTCGGTAAAATGAACACCTTTGAAGTTATATTTTTTCAATAAATTATGATGAGAATGCAACACAATTTGTCGGTAAAATTTGGGCGATAAGTGTCTTAAAAATTCCGTTAGTTCTTCGCATGATTTCTCAGGTTTTCGCAGATGAAAAACCAAAGATTTATCTATTAATAGCTGTTCGATTAAGCCTATTTCTCCTTCAAAATCAGTTGGATTCGAGATGATTATTTTTTTCATTTCCTACTAAATATACACCTCTGAACCAGTCTCAATAAAGGTTTTTGAGCGTTCTGCCATACCTCTGGCTAATGCTTCTTGCTCGTCAACGCCCATATTATCAGCGTAATCCCGTACTTCTTGCGTAATTTTCATTGAACAGAAATTAGGACCACACATCGAACAAAAATGGGCAATTTTTGCTCCTTCGGCTGGCAAGGTTTCGTCGTGATATTCACGAGCGGTATCTGGGTCGAGGGATAAATTAAACTGGTCTTCCCAACGGAATTCAAAACGTGCTTTACTCAAAGCATTATCCCGAATTTGAGCACCGTAATGTCCTTTGGCAAGGTCGGCAGCGTGTGCCGCAATTTTATAGGTAATCACCCCTACTTTTACATCTTCTTTATTGGGTAATCCCAAGTGTTCTTTTGGTGTTACATAGCAAAGCATTGCACAACCAAACCAGCCAATCATTGCCGCCCCAATGCCCGACGTAATGTGGTCATAAGCGGGAGCAATATCAGTGGTGAGAGGTCCAAGCGTATAAAAAGGGGCTTCGTGACATTCTTGTAATTGCTTATCCATATTTTCCTTGATGAGGTGCATTGGCACGTGTCCTGGTCCTTCAATAATGGTTTGAAT
Source organism: Arcicella sp. (assembly GCA_025356745.1). Lineage (GTDB taxonomy): Bacteria > Bacteroidota > Bacteroidia > Cytophagales > Spirosomataceae > Arcicella. The sequence goes on along the minus strand of JANXRS010000495.1, from coordinate 7,310 downwards.
GTCGTGTTTCCAAGCAATTTTGGTGAGTTCTCCCAAGGTTTCTAATTCAGCAAATTGAGCGGCATCATTCGCATCAGCGATACTTCCTGGACGTAAGCCATCTCCTAAAGAAAATGCGACGTCGTAGGCTTTCATGATTTCGCAAATGTCCTCAAAATGAGTGTACAAAAAATTCTCTTTATGATGTGCTAAGCACCATTTTGCCATAATACTGCCCCCACGAGACACAATTCCCGTTACTCGTTTTGCCGTCATTGGTACGTACCGCAATAGTACGCCCGCATGAATCGTGAAATAATCAACGCCTTGTTCGGCTTGTTCAATAAGGGTATCTCTAAAAATCTCCCAAGTCAAATCTTCTGCTTTTCCGCCTACTTTTTCAAGGGCTTGATAAATCGGAACAGTGCCAATTGGCACGGGCGAGTTACGAATAATCCATTCACGGGTTTCATGAATATTTTTACCCGTTGATAAATCCATAATGGTATCGGCACCCCAACGACAAGCCCAAACGGTTTTTTCAACTTCTTCTTCAATGTTCGACGACACCGCCGAGTTTCCGATATTAGCATTAATTTTTACCAAAAATTACGTCCCAAAATCATTGGTTCACTTTCGGGATGGTTGATGTTATTAGGAATTACGGCACGTCCCAAGGCTACTTCCGAACGTACAAATTCTGGTGTAATTAAGCCTTTTTGTGTATTTGCCCCAAAACTATGTCCTTGGTGTTGGTGTCCGATATTGTTTACTTCTGCAATTCTTTGGTTTTCACGAATGGCGATATATTCCATTTCGGACGTAATAATGCCCTTTTTAGCATAATGTAACTGTGAAACATTTTGCCCTGTTTTCGCTCTTAATGGCTTTTTCAAGTGTTCGAAACGAAGGGAATTTAAACGTGGATTAGATAATCTTTCAAGTCCATAATTTGACGTAATAGCCTCTAATTCATCTACATCGCCACGCTCTAAAATCCAGTTTTGACGCAAACGAGGCAAGCCCTTTCTTATGTCAGTATCAATATTGGGGTCTGTAAATGGTCCACTGGTATCATACACCGTTAGAGGAGTATTTTTTGAGGCAATTTTACCATTAATTGAAGTATCCGAAAGCGTAATTTCACGCATAGCTACTTGGATATCATGCAATTGTCCTTGTACATATATTTTTTTAGAGCCGGGAAATGGGGTTCTACTAATAACTTCTGTTTGGGGTGTTTTTTCAGCTTTTTTCATTTTTTTGTTATTGGATTGTGGAACAGATTGAAAACCTGTCAGGTAAGGATTAAAGACAGATTTTGAAGTCTGTTAGGTAATGTTAGGAAAGATTTTATCCGCCTTGTGTAGCCCGAATCAGCATTAAGCGGTCGTTTTTTTGAAAAGCGATTTTCTCCCAATCTGCTTTTGGAATTACTTCATCATTGATGGCTACGGCAATGCCTTGCAGCTCTACAACTTGATGATACGCTAAAATTTCGAGTATGGTGTGTGATTGTTCGAACTCCGTAGGTTCGTCGTTAATAAAGATTATCATTCGTTCGATTAATAGTAAAAATTAAGCACAAACGAACTTTCGGGGAAAACCTTATGATGAGGAAAAGTTAAAATGGACTAAATTAATGAACAGAAAATATACGAAAGATTATACCCTAATCGTCGAAACAATTAGTCTAAATCATGCGTAAAATGTTCAACAAACCAACAAAAGTCTTTTGTTTGATTGTCTATCATTAAATTTAACCAAGAAAAGCAGTGAAATTTTGAAAACGGAATATACCGAATCTTTATGAAATATCTGCCTTACTTTTTCCTACGCAGCAACTACGCTGTTCAGGTTTTGAGGGTATATTCTCAGCCCGTAATATTGGAGGCACCCCTAAAGTTTTGACAAATGTAAAAGATAAATTTATATTTAATGCAATTTTAGACAGAACTAATTACTATTTTTTGACTTAGTATTCGGAACTGTATTTTAGATAAATGCTAAATATTGAACTTATAAAATCGTTCAAAGGTGATTTTATAAGGAATAAGAATATCTAAGGAAGTCATGGAAAATTTTTGACTTTTCTTAAGTTACCACTAACCTACTTGATGAATTTTAACCAATGGAACAGGTATAAAAATTCTAAAATATATAACCCATACCAATGGATATACCTTGTCAATACACGTATTACACGCCTATGGACAATTGAAAAGCAATTTTTATCTGTAATTATTTAATCAGACTTCCGCCATACTTTCTTAAAAAGTTAAGTTACCGCTTCAATTTTAAAATATTTATTTAGAAAATTTGATTTTATGTGTTTTATCAGGTTTGGCAATAGGAAGGGTAAAATAAAAAGATGAACCACTCCCTTCCACACTTTCTACCCATATTTCCCCACCATTTTTTTCTAAAAAACCTTTTACTAGTAGCAATCCTATTCCCGCTCCTTTATTAGCTTTTCTTGATTTCAACAGCGTATGTACTTGGGGGGTGAAAAGTTTTTCTTGAATTTCTTTCGACATTCCTATGCCATTATCCTTTATTTGAACAATAATTTTATTGTCCTTTTTTTTCGCTGTAATAATGACTTTCCCATTCTTTTGGGAATGATTAATGGCATTCGAAACAATATTTTGAATAATCGAAGTCAACATTTTATCATCGGCAAAAACGCTCAAATCTTCTTCTATTTCATGGTGCAGAACGATAGCCTTTAACGTTGCCGTTTCTTTTAAAATATCAAAGGCTTTATCGACATACTCATTGAGGGCAATTTCTTTAGGAGAAAAGGCTTCGGCTGCATACTTTATCCTTGCCCATTCTACTAAATTGTCAAGCATATCTAACTCATCCTTGGAAGATTTAAGAAGAAGTTCTAGCATTTCATCTACTTTTTCGGGCTTCATTCTATGAAAATGGGATTTTAAATATTTGGCGGTTCCAATAATGGCAGCTAACGGACTTCTTAAATCATGGGAAAGAATGGCCAAAACGCTCTCTTTGTGAGAATTGAGTTTCTCCAACTCTTTTACATACTTTTTTATATCATCTTCTGCTGCCTTTTTCTCCGTTAAATCTCGCAGTATTTTAACGTAACCTAACATTTCTCCATCCTTACCAATGAGCGGAAAAACTAAACCATTAGCATAAAATAAACTTTCATCTTTGCGAATATGCCATCTATTATCGGTTGCTCGTCCTTCTGATAATGATTTTTTCGTCTCTTTTTTGGGAATGCCATTCTGTACATCTTTTTTTGTAAAGATTATGTCAAAAGACTGTCCAATAATTTCATCCGTTTCGTAACCAAATATTTTTGACGACCCTGAACTCCAACTATTGATAATACAATCTTGATCAATCGTAAAAATTGAATAATCCTGTAAACTATCTATTATTTGACTATAAAATTCTGTTGTAGGAATATAGTTTTTCCTACGAATTTTAGAATTAACTCGTTCTTCTCCCATTAGATTTATTAAATATTTATAATTTTGAAAATCATTTTATCTAATATTACACAATTATAATTACAAAACAATTATGGGTTAAATAGGTTCTAATATCCAATTAAATTAAGATAAGTGCTTAATTATTATATCATTAGCAAATAAACTGCTTGATAATTTTAGTTAAATTATCAAGCAGTTTATTTGCTTTTATTGCAATACCTTTAATAAATCAATCATTTTGAAGCTTTTTGCTGAAAGAATAGCTTTTTACGATAAAACCATTAATTTCACTTTAAAAATACGCAGTTACGTAAATACAAACATTATTTTCCATCTCAAAACCAAAAAAATAAAACAATGAAAGAAAATAAAGTAAGTGCTGGGACATATTTACTCACGGCATGACTTAACTCATAAATTATTGATACTGAACAAATTGCAATCAGTCATGCCATGAGTATTATGCTAACTTAATTTATCACTCAAAACTTACTTGTCGAGTTACTCTTATCAAAAAGCTTGGGCATACTATAAATACAAAAATGCCCTTAGAATCAAATCTAAGGGCATTTTTGTATTATTAAATTCAAATAATGATAAAAAAATGCAATGCGTTAATATGAACCGACAACGATAAAAAACCAAAGTATTTAATCCATCTTCTCAACTATTTCTTTATCAAAAATCGTTGTGTTACCTTTCCACCCCCTTGGTCGAATATATCTACTATAATATAGGTATTAGCTGTGATGCCAGTTACCTTGTATGAAAAATCATATTCATTTTTATTTTTCGCAGTTGAATCATCAACTAAAAAAGGGATAGACTGTCCTTCCTTGGTTAAAACTACCTTATCAAGCCGTGTTGCTGAGCTAATATGCCCTGTCATGGTGTATTCTCCACTCACATTAGCTGTACCTTCAACGACATTATTACTAAAAGTAAGTTGTGGGTTCATACCTTCTTTTTTACAGGAAACAAAGAAAAAAAGGGTCATTAAGACCATCAGGGAAAAAGATTTAGTTTTCATTTTGGCAGATTTTTTAATTTAAAATGTACGTTTTTAACGAGTATGAATGCATTTTATTACAATAAGAGTAAATTTTAGTGAGTTTAAACAATATAATCCTAAATCACGGTATGAGAAAAGTCTGTTTCCTTAAGTGGTAGAAACACTTTGTCTTCGTAATAATCCGCTAACATAATGTGTCAGTATAGAGGTAATTGAAAGTTCAATAAACATTGCGTAAACAGCTAAAAATTAACCACATAGAAATTTACTGTTATGGCAAATACTAACGAAATAATCAAATTAGGGCAAATAGAAATCAAGTTTTTACTTGAAGCCTCAGATACTAATGGGGAATTGACAATGTTTGATTTTTTTGTGGCTGTGGGAGCTAAAGTTCCAATGCCTTATTATCATGAAAATTTTGATGAAACTATTTATGGGCTTGAAGGTATTATGACCTTTAATGTAAACGGAAAAATTATAGAATTAACCCAAGGACAATCCTTATTTATTCCAAAAGGAGTCGTCTATGGATTTAATAACTTGAGCCAGCAAAATGCTAAAGCTTTAGTAATATCGACTCCTGGATTAATCGGATCAGCGTATTTTAGAGAACTTGCTGTTATTGTAAATGCAGGAGGTCCACCCGATATTGAAAAAATAAAAGTATTATTTAAAAAGTACGGGCTTGTACCTGTTTTGGGTCAGTAGCAAGAAATTGTCGCAACGGCTTGTCTCTGGACGTAGCGGACTACCAGATACAGAGCAAATGGAACAACGATGAAGCAATTTTGGATTAAAGCAGCGTTGTAATAAATCTACCTTGATTGGAAATTCAAATAGACCTAAATTTACAGAGAGTCATCATTACTCAATAAACCGTTCATAAAAGTATCAACCTTAACTAAATCAAATAACTATGGCGAACAGAAAATTTATGCCCAGTGCACCCAACCAAACAGTCTGGATTCTTGCCCTAATCGTCGGCTTTTTAGGCATTTTGGGACATTATACCCACATAGATATATTATCTAAATATAACTATGAAATGTTGCTAATTGGCTTTGTTTTACTTGTCATCGGTACAGCATACCGAAAGGTATAATACTGAAGTAATTCAAATCTTGCTGAGTAACACTTATCAAAAAGCCTTATAGACGAACTGTGAACACAAAAAATGAGATTTGAGAATTAAATTATTGTGTTTCAGCATAAATTAATTAACAATTTATAAAACGCTCAGAGGGCTAAAAAATAACGGTTATTCGGCCAAGGGCAAATGTATTCGAGGTACCACTTATTTTTCAAGTAACACAACAAAAAAGGTAGTCAAATGACTACCTTTTTCTATAAATTAGCGGTTGGTTGTTAATATAAACTCATTACTTGAGTAATTGTGAAACGCCATCATTCCCCTGCATCATTGCTTGGTCTAAGGCAGTTTTACCATTATTGTCTTTAATACTTTTATCTGCTCCAGCTTTTAGCAAAATTTGAACAATCTCTGAATGCCCGAATGTTGAAGCAAATATGAGTGCAGTCGCATGGTTATAATTCAATACGTTAACATCAACCTTATGGCTTATCAAAAGCTTTACTAAGTCAATATTTCCATTAAAACATAATCCCATTAATGCAGTATTCCCCGATTTATCCTGTGCGTTGATGTTAGCACCTTTTTCAATTAATATTTTGGATATCTCAAACTGCCCGTTATAGGTTGCTATAATAAATGGCGTAAACCCATTTGACTTTTTATCGTTGACTAACGTTGGTTCCACTGCAAGCATTTTTCTCAAAGCCGTAGTATCTCCATGGCGACAAACGTCATACACATCATTTGTTTGGGCTATTACTTGTTTTTGCAAAGCAAGCAATCCAACTAAAATAAACACAAATTTTAAAATTTTCATATCAAATTTCAGCCTTATTTCTTCATAAAATCAGCCTGTGTAAATCCTAAAGCAGCAGCCAAACGCATACCATATTCTCTATCTGCTAAATAAAAATGCGTAATCATTTGCTTCTGAACCTCTTTATTTCTTACCTGACCTAAATCTCCAACGATATTAGAAATTAAATTATTCTGCATTTCCTTCGTGTATGAACGGTACAATTCTCCTGCTTGTGCAAAATCATTAGTCTTTTCAATTTTCTTCTGAGAGATGGCAGCATTGCTGTAAGCAGTCTTAGCTAATTTAAGTGTATTGTCATCAACTAAAGTTTTTGCTTCAACACTTGGTTGATAATTTACATCCGAAGTAACCACTGCATTGTCAGCAGCACCATTTTGGTTGTAATTATTAGCAGGACTATTTTTTGGAGCATTCACAGGAATTTTCTGAAAATTAGCTCCTAAACGGTAACGTTGAGTATCAAAATAGCTAAACAAACGACCTTGTAACAATCTATCTTCTGATGGTTCAATACCAGGAACCAAATCTGAAGGAGCAAAGGCAAGTTCTTCAATCTCTTCAAAATAGTTTTTTGCATTTCTATTCAACGTGAACGTACCAACTTTTACCAATGGTATTTTAGCCACAGGCCAATTTTTTGTCGCATCTAACGGAGAAAAGTCAAACGAATCAACATCCGCTTCTTTTATCATTTGTACAAATAACTCCCATTTAGGATTATCACCTTTAACAATTGAATTATACAAATCATTTGTAGCGTGTTGAAAATCTTTTCCTTGTTGGATTTCAGCTTCTTTTACAGTTAAACCTTTTTCTCCTTGTAAGGTCTTCCATGTGTATTTTACATACGTTACTTCCCCTTTTGTGTTAACCCATTTGAAAGCATGAACACTACTACCGTTCATGTTGCGGTAAGTTGCAGGAATACCAATATCT
>JANXRS010000493.1 GCA_025356745.1 Arcicella sp. | reverse complement strand
AAGTATTTATGTTAACATAAACCTAAAACCAGATTCAAATTTTCATCAATTTATTATTTCTGGCAAAATTACAGTTATAAAATTGTACTATTCATTGATTTTAAACTCAAAATTGCATTTTTAAATGCGTTCAACCTGGTTGAATATTAAATCAACTATCTAACGATTTCAATTTTAGTAATCTCAAATAAATCACCACAATTAGCTTCATTCAATCCTGGAGTAGTTCTAATTTCACCACTAAAAACTACTCTTAATCCATCCTTCTTATAACATTGGGGTAAATTAATGGCAGACAAACTATTCAGTTTTGATGTTTTCCAATCTGGAACAAGGCAATAATTTGATTCATTTTGTTTCGATATTTTTCCTTGTATGTTATCAACACGTTGTTTGACTTTCATCGTCAATGAATCCCTCTTATCATTACACTTACCGAAAATATTTAATTTTGAATCAATAATACAGTATGTCCAATCTGCTTTATCTAAATTTATATTTTCACAAACATAAACTAGCTCTTCTATCTTGCTACAAGATAAAACAGAAACTCCCAAAAGGAGAAAAAATAATTTTGTTTTCATGATTACGTAGAATTTTACTGTAAATCTACTTTGTATTATCTATAATCAAAATTGAAAACTATCATTTCAAATACAACCCCAAATACTCTTCCATTTCCACCTGAATTTTCTTTGCCTCCTCCCCTGCCTTTTGAGCAAAATCTTTTTCCGAAGACACATAAATAATTCCTCTCGAAGAATTTACTAAAAGCCCACATTGCGAATTCATGCCATATTTTGAAACCTCTTCCAAGCTTCCACCTTGAGCACCAACGCCTGGCACCAACAAAAAATGATTGGGTGCGAGTGTTCGTATATGAGCGAGCATATCCGCCTTTGTTGCTCCCACAACGTACATTAGCTGCTCGTCAGTTGCCCATTCTTGCGATTTACGGATAACCTCCTCAAATAATTGTTTGGCATCAGCCACACGTAAATTCTGAAAATCTTTACTTCCTGCATTAGATGTTAAAGCCAAGAGAATTACCCACTTTTCGGGAAAATCTAAAAAAGGTGTTACAGAATCTTCGCCCATATAAGGAGCAACTGTTACAGAATCAAAATCAAAACCCGATGATTTTTTATCAAAAAATGCCCTTGCATATAATCCAGACGTGTTTCCAATATCACCTCGTTTGGCATCAGCAATGGTAAAACATTCTTTTGGGATATATTCTAAGGTTTTTTGAAGACTCTCCCACCCTTTCGAACCGTGTGCTTCATAAAAAGCAATATTGGGTTTATAAGCCACCGCAAAAGAATGAGTTGCTTCAATTATTTGACGATTAAACTCAAAAATGGGGTCTTTTTCGGTTAATAAATGTTTAGGAATCTTCTGAATATCAGTGTCTAATCCTACACAGAGGTAAGATTTCTTTTGTTGAATTTGGTCAAATAATTGAGCTTTGGTCATTATTTAGCAATGAGATTTGAGCTATGAGCTATGAGAAATATGAAGTCTTAACCTTTGAAATTTGCTAAATCTTTTGTTTAACCTTAATTTCGTAAACAATATTAACCTGTTAGGTTTCAAAAACAAAAGATTTTCAATCCAAAACTTTATCATTTTTCCAAATGCAATTCAAACCCCACGAAATCGAAGGCTTAATCGAATGTATTCCCACAAAATTTGAAGATGAGCGTGGACTTTTCTACGAATCATACAATCAGAAACTTTTTGCAGCCAACGGCTTTACTGAAGACTTTGTTCAAGACAATTATTCATGGTCGAAAAAAGGCGTAATCCGAGGTTTACACTTTCAATATGCTCCTGCTGCACAAGGAAAATTAGTACGTTGTATGACTGGTAAGGTGATGGATGTGGTGGTTGATATTCGCAGAGATTCGCCTACTTTTGGGCAACATGAAAAGTTTGTATTAGACTCTAAAATTGGAAATATGCTATACGTTCCCGCTGGTTTTGCCCACGGATTTTTGGCTTTAGAAGAAACTATTTTTGTCTATAAATGTACTGAATACTGGCATAAAGCATCAGAATCGGGGATTATTTATAGTGACCCCGAATTAAATATTGATTGGTGCATAGAAAACCCCATCGTTTCTGCAAAAGATTTAGTGTTGCCTACTTTTGCAGAACTTAGATAATAAATTCCCGTAGTGACTAACTGTCGATACGGGAATTTTATTACATTCTCAATCTCTCGAATCACATTCACAATTCCTTTCAGCGGAATCTTTACCCAATCAGTTTGCAAAATATTTTCTGCTTAAGTTAATTGAGAAAACAATGCCTGCTGGAATCTTTCGTTGTATATCGCATACAATTACCAAACCACGCTTTTCGTTGATGTAGGCCAACGTTATGATGCCTTTAAGAGCGACATTTTGTGTATGAGTGGAATCAATAAATGAAATAGGTAAGAGATATCTTTCAGTTCCCCCATCACCATAACGTACCTCCACAATAAATAACAAAGCAATAAAATCTTTAATTGGGATTTCCATTGAACATTTGATTGTAAATTTTTCCTGTAAACGAGCTTTCCCCGCAAACCAACGACAAGTATTCATATAGGGTGGAAGAATGCTAACTTCAAAGTCTTTCAGTAACTCATTATCGTTCTAAATATCTTTCCAAGCCTGTTTAGAAGTAAGCGAGGTGATATTTTCTTATTTCATGTTTCAGGGCTAAATCTTGCTATTTAAACAAATGGTATTTTTCTGCCTTAAATTTATAATATATTTAGATATAAAAAACTGAAGCACGCTACTTTATAAAAAATGCAAAAAAATTAAAAAAAAAATTTTGAGTCAACTTTTTGATACTCAATGGTTTCGAGATTTATTGTGAAATTATTTCATTTTTTTCTTGTTAAGCACTTGTCAAATAGAAAAATCGCCGTACCTTTGCACCACGAAAAAAGGAAAAAAATTACTTCTCTAATTCGTAATAACCCAATGGTCCGTTCGTCTAGGGGTTAGGACACGTCCCTTTCACGGATGAAACACGGGTTCGATTCCCGTACGGACTACAAAGCCTTCACAAAATTTGTGAGGGCTTTTTTTTATAAGTAAATTCTCCCTTTCCTAAAAGCTCAAAAAAAACGCCCTTCAAAAGAAGAGCGTTTCATTATATTAAAATATCAATTACCTAACCACCACATCTCCATTCCGCCATTGTTCCACCGTTGGAAACCAAATTGATTGATATTCAGCGTAACGTTGAAGTTCATAATGATCATCAGCAAATTGATTGGAACGTTTCGTAAAAGTAAAATTTAGTTCTGAATACTGCGAAGCACGGGTATAAGTCCACACTTCTTTATCCTTCATTCGAGTAATCTTCATGGGGTCACCCATGATAATAAATACCATTCCTTTATCTGTTTTCCAACCATCTTTATAAGTCGTAAAAAGTCGATTTGCTTGTTCTACACGTTGGTAAAAAGCCTTTATGGTGCGTTTTGCCGTGGCTTGGTTTCCTTGGGTAATATTCAACCAATAGTTATCTAAAGTTCTTTTAGGTTCTTTTGAATTATATAAATCGTTAGTTTCAGCATTGGTACTCATATAAATCAAGGGACGAACTAATTTCTCTGGTCGAGTAACTTTTGGAAATCGTTTATCCGTAACTACCATACCAATTCCATAAACTTCTGTCGTATCTCTCGAAAAATAATAAAGGGCTTCATTTGATAAGACTACGGGAGTATTTGAGGTTATCGCAAAAGCCGAATCGACGTAAAGGCTTTTTGAAGCACTTCTGGGTGTGGTGGACATGGGCGAAATCGCTGCTTCAAATTCGTATCTATAACGAAAGGCTTTGAAATTTTGAGAACGATTGTCTAAACTTTTTAAAATGACTGTATCCTCAACAGAAAAAAAGTTTTTTGCTAAAGGTTTGGTTCCTGTCTTATCAAAAAACATAAAATAATCTCCTACTTTTCCAGATTGGAATCTTATAAGGCAATCATTCACAATTTTATTATTAGTTTTCAAGTCTCTTATATCAATCAAAGCAACGGCGGTATATAAATCTTTTGGCTTAGGTATATCAAACCAAATCGTGAAAAGCCCACCATCTTCCGATAAATTTTCAGAGGTAACTGCCACAATACCTGAACTTAATAAGGCTTGTTTATTTGCGTAATCAGGATGCAAGCTATAACTAAAAGCAAATTCTTTTAGGAAATCACTTGAACTAATATTTCGATTGGCTTCAACGCTAAGATAAATTCTTGTGAATGAACCATTATCTAAAAATCTACTTTTGCTGACTATTTTTTGCAAAGACACTCGATTATCTGCTTGATTTCCTTGTTTAGAGGTCGGAACTGTAACCGCACATCCCGACAATAAAGCCATGTAAAGTAAGGTAAAGAGTATTTTTTTCATGTTTATATTTATCCTGTAATTATAAGGATTCTCTATTTTAAAACTATAACGAACCAATTTACCAAGTATTTTTCTGATGTCAAGCAAAAGAGGTAAATTTGGTATAAAATTGTCAAATTTAGATATTCTATGTTTGATATTCGTTAATCGTAAAATTGTTAACTAATAATATAATCATGTACAAAACCACAGAAATTGCCTCCTCTGACCTTGTTTCCGATAATCCTGTTCACCAGCGATTATTATTTCCATACATTGAAGCAGCCAAAATGATTTCGGGAAATTTACTTGAAATTGGTTGTGGAACGGGTCGTGGTGTGGCAGTTCTAGCTCCTTCAATTTCAAATTATACGGGTGTTGATAAAAACGAACCTTTAATGACCAAACTTGCTTCGGAATACCCTAATTTCAAGTTTATTGATATGTTTTTACCTCCGCTAAAAGGTTTGGCAGATAATACTTTTGATTATATTGTAACCTTTCAAGTGATTGAACACATTGCTGATGATAACGAATTTATTAAAGAAGCTCATCGTGTGTTGAAACCAGGTGGGAAATTGATTTTAACAACTGTAAACCGTAAATACTCTCTTTCTCGCAATCCATGGCATGAACGTGAATACCTTGCTCACGAACTTAAAAACTTAATTCTCAAGCACTTTAAAAGTATCGTAACAAAGGGAATTCATGGTAATTCAAAAGTAATGGATTATTATGAAAAAAATAAACGGTCTGTCGAGAAAATTACCCGTTTTGATATTTTTAATCTTCAATATCGTTTGCCAAGATGGATGTTGCAAATTCCGTATGACATAGCCAATAGAATGAGCAGAAATATTATTCAAAAATCTGACAATCAATTAGTTACAAATATAACTTATCAAGATTATTTTTTAAATAACGATGCAGAGGAGTGTTTTGATTTCTTTTACATTGCTACAAAGTAAATTATCAATTATAAAAAAATGCCGACTCAGAATTATTAATTCTAATATCGGCATTTTTTTATAATTGATAATCACGTACAAAAATTATCCTTTCGGATTCATTTTGTACGTGATATTTACTCTTTCAGTCTTCTCATCAACAATTCCTACGTAAAATCCTGCAAAAACGGCTGCCGTTGGAATATCAATTTCATTTAGATTACTGATGTCCCATTTCACTTTCTGAGCGTCAATGCTCAAGTGAATTACCAACTGATTTTTATTCTTTTCAATGATGTCCCAAGATACTTTTTCACCATCTTCAAATTCCATTAATAACTTTGTGTTATTATCCTCCAAATCCCAAGTACCAATATGTTTTTGTCCGCCTTCGTCGGTATAAATAACTTTTTCATCCGCTGAAATTTTAAAAGACTCTTTTGAAAAATCGTGCAAATTTGCATCAATTCCTCGTTCATATAAAACATTCTTTCGAGCATCCGCTTGATAATTCACAACATTGACAATCCAGTTTCTTGATAATATATTCACCAAAGTCTCATCGTCCACTTCTTGAACAGCTACTGATTGGTTTTTCTGAGGTAACAAATTACTCTGCTGCTGTTTTACTTTGCACGCATACACTACCGAGCTAAATACTAAAATAGCTACGGTCAATTTAATCATTTGTTTCATAAATTCCTTACTTTTAGATTAGATAAACCTCTTTTGGCTTACGTTTATAAAATAGATAATCACCGACTTCGACAAGAAGTCTATTTAAAAAGATAGACAATTATTGACAATATGTATTATTTGGATTATTCTGTGAAATACTTTTCTGTGATACGCCAGAAATTGGAAAAGATTAATTGCAAGTCGCTGTTTTTCAGCTGATTAAGAATGGAATTTTGTATATAACTTCAAAGAATAATTTGTACATTTTCCCAGACAGTCCACAAAGATAATGTATTTAATCTTAAATTAACAAGCCGTTTAATAGAAAATCTAAATTGTACTATTAAATGATTCATATAATTATACCAATTGCTTTAATAATACAAATACTTTTTTAAAATAATTCGTTAAGGAACATTTTACAAAAAACCTTTTTTTCAGAAATCGCAAGGCTTTCTGAAAAGAGCATTGTCTGAGATGAATCATTTTTTAAACTTACTCTGTATTAAAACATAGTAAAGTAGTATTACATATCAGTTTTTTATCTGATTAAGCAGCACTCCGTTAAATCAAAAATATCAATTCATACCAGATGACCTTCATTCAGCTAGTTTATTTCGATTGCATTCCTAATTTTTGAAAGAAATTAGCCTTCAAAACCCAAAACATAAAAAAGACAGGGAAAACTTTACGAACTTTGTAGAAATATTTAAGTTCAATTATCGATATGACAACAGAAAACGATTCAAAAGATTATAAAAAACCAGAAGGTTACAAGAAACCTGAGGGCTACAAAAAACCATTTCAAAATAATTTTTTTAACCAAGCTAAACCCGAAAGTAAAGATATTGTTTTCGGAATTCAGTCAGTTTTAGAGACGCTTCGTGCGGGAAAAGAAATTGATAAAATATTAGTTCAAAGAGAGTTAGGAAACCTTGAAGTATTGGAATTTGCCCGTATGCGTGGCGTACCTGTACAAAAAGTGCCTTCTGAAAAATTAGACAGAATTACTCGCAAAAATCATCAAGGAGTTATCGCTTTTGTATCGGCAATTAATTATGCCAAGCTAGAAAATGTGGTAGCAGATGTTTATGAAAAGGGGCAAGTCCCTCTCCTACTCGTCCTCGACCGCATTACGGATGTGCGTAATTTTGGAGCAATTGCTCGTACTGCTGAATGTACAGGTGTTCATGCTATTGTAATACCCACAAAAGGAGCCGCTCAAATTAATGCTGATGCTATGAAAACTTCTTCAGGAGCTTTAAATTTCTTACCTGTTTGTCGGGAAGAAAATTTATTTTTAACTATTAAATACTTGCAAAATTCTGGAATTCAAGTAGTTGCGTGTTCTGAAAAACTATCTAAAAATATGTATGAGATAGATTTCACCGTACCAACTGCAATTATTATGGGATCGGAAGAAGACGGAATTTCAGAAGAATTATTGCGTTCAGTTGATGAATTAGCAACTATTCCGATGACTGGCCGAGTGGGTTCATTGAATGTTTCAGTGGCAACTGGCGTAGTTCTATATGAAGCGTTACGGAAGCGAATGGTTTAATTTATTAATACCAAATTTATTTTCATAATCCTTGAAATTAGTAAATGCTAGTTTCAAGGATTATTTTTTGGATTTTACCGTATAATACCTCAAAAATACCGTTCGCTAATTCATCATTTGTCATGGATTTTACTTTTACTAAACTTATTATATCTTTGATTAAAATCACATAAAAATGATTTAAAAAAATATTGAAATTGTTACCATAAATTAGTAATTCTGAAAGCCTAATACTAATAGCATTGGGCTTTTTTGTAGAATTTGGGCAAAATAAAAAGAGCATCGCCATAAGCAATGCCCTTTCCCGTCTTACCTCTAAACCTATTTAACTATGAAAAATCTTGTTATTGAATACTTTTTTTTGGTTTTATCTCTAAAACTATCATAAAACGCATTCTTAACTACAAAAAATATTTTATGCCTCTGTTAATTTTAATTTGTTAGTTTGAAAAAAGTGGTGTTTCCAAAGAAAACACCTTTTTCTGTCTTACCTCTAAACCTATTTAACTATGAAAAATAACTGCACAATTACAAATTAAAACACTTTTCTGTTCTTCTATTTTCTCAAAATTGAAATAATTTGTTAAAGAAAAATGGTGCTTCCAAAGAAAACACCTTTTCTTGTCTTACCTCTAAACCTATTTAACTATGAAAAATCTTTATATTTTTGTTATTTCAAATGGAATGTACTTCACAATTTTTAGTTTTCTAAG
>JANXRS010000457.1 GCA_025356745.1 Arcicella sp. | reverse complement strand
TTTAAGAATAAATATAATTATTCCATCATTCTATGAAAATAAAAAGAGTTGCCAATTTCTAGAAATTGGCAACTCTTTTTATTTTCATAGAATGATGGAATAATTATATTTATTCTTAAAATTTTAATTTTAGAATATTTGGTTTTTTTTAATTTTTACAGAATAAGTTTAATTTTATATTGTTATTAAAAAAATAATTGATTTTTTGTTGAAAATAGGTTTAATTTCAAACCAATTTTGTATTATTAATTGATAAATACCTAAAAATAGGTTAAAAAATACATAATAAATTTGGAATAGTGAATTTTACCTATAATCTTTGTGAGGTAATCAAGCATTTACTTAGAACATAAAACAAAATTTTATTATGAAAAAGACCTTAACCACCGCATTTTCTTTGCTTTTAGGATTTTCGTCATTTTCTCAGGAAAATACAGAAGATAGTGGTAAATTTACATTTTCAGGATATGTTGATTCGTATTATATGGCGAACTTTAATAGTCCTGTTGATAGAAGTAATTTGGGGACTTCTTTTTCTGCAAGAGCATTTGATCAAAAATCTGGTCAATTCTCTATAGGGTTGGTTCAAACAAAAATGACTTACTCTACTTCTAAAATTGACATTGTAGGTGATTTGACATTTGGACCTAATGCTGATTTAGGAAATTATGGAAACGTAATTGGTCGTATTCCAGGTTCAACAGGTACCGCACTGGCAATTAAACAGGCTTATGTAACGTGGAAAGCAACAGACAAATTATCTTTAACAATGGGACAATTTGGTACGCACATTGGATATGAAGTTATTGACGCACCCATTAACTATCATTATTCATTATCAAATCTTTTCAATAATGGACCTTTCTATCATGTTGGTTTGAAAGCTCAATACACTTTTTCTGACAAGGTTTACTTGATGGCTGGTGTTGTTAATAATGTTGATAATTTAGATGATAATAATCGTGCAAAAGGTATTATCGGGCAATTGTTTGTATCACCAATAGCGGGTTGGAATGTATATTTAAACGTAATTTCTTCGGCTGAGGGAAATGCAGATGCGACAGGAAAAACACCAGATGGAACTTACAATTTATTCGATTTGACAAGTACTTACCAAATTAGTCCTAAATTTATGGTAGGAATTAATGCAGCAAGTGGTTCACAAACGGGTAATTATCAAACTTTGGTTTCTAATCCTAAATTTGTTAAAAATTCAGGAACTTGGGGTGGAGTTGCATTTTATACGAATTATTCTGTATCCGATGTGTTTAGTATTGGTGCAAGATATGAGAATTTTAATAATCAAGATGCCGTTAGAGGGCTAAGAGTTGATAATACTACTGGTGTCACCGTAAATTCCTTAACAGTAACTACAACCTTTACCGTTGCTGATGGACATTTACTAATTAAACCAGAATTTAGAAGTGATTCATTTGATAAAAATTTCTTTGTAGATGGCGATGGTAAAAATCAAAAATCGCAAGCAACTTTAGGATTAGCCGTTATTGCTAAATTTTAAACTAAATAATTCGTTTATTGGTAATCGGTATTTCCCGATTACCAATAAATTTTTCTGTAAACAATTCCATACATAAATCCTTAAATTAAAAAACCACATGACACAACAAAAACCATCTTGGCTTCCCATTGGTATTTTGCTTTTAATTGCAATTGGAGCTGCTTTTGTTCCTGCACCCGGTGCAGCAGTAACCGAGGGCATTGATACAGGCGATACCGCTTGGATGCTCGTTTCGTCGGGACTTGTTCTTTTAATGACTCCTGGTTTAGCTTATTTTTATGGTGGTATGGTAAACCACAAAAATGTAATTTCAACCATGTTGCAGTCTTTTATTGCCATGGGTGTTATTACCGTAATTTGGGTGGTATTTGGTTTCAGTTTAGCTTTTGGTGAAACTGTTGGAGGATTTGTTGGAAATCCACTTACTTTTTTTATGTTTCAAGGCGTTTTTGATGGAAAACCTTGGAAATTAGCCCCAACAATTCCTTTTGCCTTATTTGCCTTTTTTCAAATGAAATTTGCGGTAATTACGCCCGCTTTAATTTCTGGTGCTTTGGCAGAACGTATTAATTTTCGTGCTTTTGTTTTATTTATGGTACTTTTCTGCGTGATTGTGTACGCTCCTTTGGCTCACTGGACATGGCATCCAGAGGGATTTCTTTTCAATTATGGCATTCTTGATTTTGCGGGTGGAACGGTTGTTCACATGAGTGCGGGTTGGGCTGCTTTGGCTGGTGCATTATACTTAAAACGTCGTAAATCACATATTGAAGCAAATGTTTTACCTCCTGCAAATATTCCTTATGTTCTTTTAGGAACTGGTTTATTATGGTTCGGATGGTTTGGTTTCAACGCAGGCTCGGCACTTGGAGCAGGTCCTTTGGCAGTTTCAGCTTTTGCCACTACGCACGTTGCGGCGGCCTCAGCTGGTTTGTCTTGGATTTTATTTGATGTAACTCGTGGCCGTAAAGTTTCAGCACTTGGCTTTTGTATTGGTGCGGTTGTAGGTTTAGTGGCTATCACGCCAGCCTCTGGTTTTGTGTCAGTAACTGCCGCAATCTTCATAGGAACCATGGCTGCGATAGTTTCAAATATTGCAGCACACTGGAGAGCAAATTCTAAATTAGATGACACTTTAGATGTGTTTCCATGTCATGGTGTTGGTGGAATGATGGGGATGTTAATGACTGGTTTATTTGCTTCAAAAGCTGTGAATGGAGTTGTTATGGATGGAGAACAAGGTTTATTTATTACGGGTGATTTTACTCTTTTGTTTAAACATCTAATAGCCCTTGCCTTAGTTTCTGCTTTTGCTTTTGGAATGTCATATTTATTATTATTTATTACCGACAAAATTATTCCTTTGCGTGTAACAGAAGAAGAAGAAAGAGTAGGATTAGATATTTCTCAACACGATGAGTCGTTGATTGAAGCCTAAGATATTATGACACGATTACAAGTAATGGTCCTTGTGGTTTTGTTTCAGAAGGAAAGTTGTCTGTTTATAACGGGTAACTTTTTACTTTTTTGATTGATGTCATGCCATGAGTAAATATGTCCCAGCACTTATCTTAATCTGAGCGAAGCAAAACTCCTCTGCTTCGCTCAGATTAAATTAAATCTCTCTAATTCTCTCTTACTGTAGGATACTTAATTCCCAATTGTTCCATATAACTCTTATATTTCGTTGGGTCGTAATAAAATTTTTGCAGTTCGGGTTTATATTTCTCCATAACTTCTTTGTTAATTGTAATAGCTGGCTTGTCAGTTGGAGCAATTAATGGCTCGTATTTTTCGGTTTGCGTTTGCTCTTCACGGTAATATTTCCAAGCGTTTGTCAGTAAATCTGGTTTTACGAACAAATCCAATAAAGTTAATGCCTCTACTTTTGCCCCAGCTGTACAACCTTTGTGAGCAATGGGCGTTGCCATAGAAATTGCATTAGCCCAATGATGCCCTGGCAACCCTGGAATATTAGCAGGATAGCCTAAAACAATGGTTGGTAAAGTCCAAGAAATATCCGCAATATCATCCGAACCTCCACCCATTTTAATGGCTTCTGGTTCAGTGGTAGAATCAACTTTCATGGCTAATCCATTCTTTTTGGGTGCATTTAGCTCTTTTTGAGTAGCCGTTGCTAATAGTTGGTCTTCGGCTGACCATACAGGTAAACCGACCCTTTTGATATGTTCAAAGGCATTTTCGGCAATTGGTCTATTGAAATGCCCAGGCCATGCACAACCCACAACTTCATGGGTTACTTTAGTATCCGTCATCATGGCAGCACCTTCGGCAATCTTCTTTCCAAACTCAAATAATTCCTTGATTTTTGGATAGGTTCTTTCTCTAAAATAATACCAAACTTGGGCTTTTGAAGGTACTACATTTGGCTGGTCACCCCCATTTGTGATGACATAATGCGAGCGTTGCGTGATGGCGAGATGTTCACGTTTATAGTTCCAGCCTACATTCATTAATTCTACTGCATCCAAAGCAGATTTTCCTCTCCACGGATTCATAGCGGCGTGGGCGGCTTCACCTTCAAAATTAAATTTTACTGAAACCAGTCCATTATAGCCTGTATCGCCCCATTTTACAGAAAGATTACTATTTACATGGGTGAAAATGCAAGCATCTACATCTTTAAAATGCCCATCACGCACGTAATATGCCTTTGCACCGACCAATTCCTCAGCAACTCCAGGCCATAGCAAGAGTGTACCAGAAATATGCTCCCGTTCCATAATTTTCTTCAAAGCTAAAACGGCAGTAATATTCAAAGCCTGACCAGAATTATGCCCTTCACCATGTCCAGGAGCTCCTTCTACGATGGGGTCATGGTAGGCAACGCCTGGTTTTTGGGATGCTTTCGGAATGCAGTCAATGTCGGAACCCACAGCAATTACGGGCTTTCCGCTTCCCCATTTTGCCATCCAAGCGGTCGGAATTCCAGAGAGTCCTTTTTCGATGGTAAATCCTTCTTTTTCAAGGAGCGTTGTTAATAATTTGTACGTTTCAAATTCTTGAAAACCTAATTCAGCATAACTAAAAAGCTGGTCGTTGAGTTGTGCCGTAAAGGTGGCTTTTTGGTCAATTTCAGCCAACAATTCTTTCCGAAGTGTTTCAATTTTTTGGTCTGACATTAATTGATTAGAAGCAGTTTTGGTTTCTTTTGCAGCTTTCTTTTGAGAATAAATACTCAATGAAAACAGAAAAAATAAGGCAAGTATAAGGGTTTTCTTCATACGGATAAAATTTGGTTTGAATGAGAGTTCAAGATAGTATTTTTTAGGCATTTATTGAAATTTGATTTAACAAATCTAACCCATTGTTTTGACTATGGATGAACACACATGATAATAGAGATTAGACTGATTTACACATATTTTTAAATTTTGTTTCTGTAATTTCAAAACAATAATTTCTTCGAAAGTGTGTCTGTCGGCTAATTGTTCTCTCCGTATTTTGAACACTCATAATCAATGCGTAAATTTATTATTCAATTCAAAATCAACAGTAATACTTTTCAAAATCATGAATAAATCTCTTATTGCTATTCTATCCATTGGCATTCTTAGTGCCAGTTTTGTTCAATTATCTAAGCCCATTGAATCTAAGCCCAATATTACTGAACCTAGAAAAGTTTTTAATCAATACTGCTCTGGCTGTCATGGAGAAAAAATTGAGGCTTTCGTTGATAGGTCTTGGAAACATGGAACGGCAAAAGAACAAATTGTTGCCAGCATATCCAGTGGATATTTAGATTTAGGGATGCCCGCTTGGAAAGGCGTTGTTGATGCAAAAGACATTAATTTATTGGCTGACGAAATAACGAAATACATTGGTAAAGTAAATGAATATAAAGTTTCCAACAAACCAACTTCTAATGTTTTTAAATCAGAAAATATGACCGTTTCATTGGATACTATTGCCACAGGTTTTGAAAGTCCTTGGGGTTTTGCACAATTGCCAAATGGTGATTTTTTGATTACAGATAGAGTAGGAGTTTTATACAGCGTTGATTCAAAACGTAATAAAACCATCATTAAAAATTCTCCAAAAGTGCTTGCAGAAGGTCAGGGAGGACTATTAGATATTGAATTACATCCGAAATATGCAGAAAATGGTTGGGTTTATCTTTCCTATTCAAAATTTAAAGAGGAGGATGATCAGAAACTAACGACGACTGCCATTATGAGAGGAAAAATTAAAAATAATGAACTGATAGAAGTTCAAGAAATTTTTGAAGCATCGCCCTATACTAAAACAAAACATCATTTTGGTTCACGAATTAAATTTGATAAAAAAGGGTATTTGTATTTCACAGTTGGTGAAAGAGGCATGGAAAAAGAGTTTCCTCAGAGCATTGAAAACGATAATGGAAAAGTTCATAGACTGAATGATGATGGTTCAATTCCAAAAGATAATCCATTTGTTGGCAAAGGAAAAAGTAAAGAAAGTATTTATAGTTACGGACATAGAAACCCACAAGGATTGGCATTGAATCCATTAACGGGTGAAATTTGGGAAAATGAGCATGGTCCACGTGGAGGTGATGAAATAAATATTATTCGAAAAGGAGCAAATTATGGTTGGCCTGTTATTTCTTATGGGATTAATTATGATGGAAAACCAATTACCGATATTAGTAAAAAAGAAGGTATGGAACAGCCTGAGACTTATTTTACTCCTTCAATTGCCCCAAGTGGAATGGTATTTGTCAATAGTGATAAATATCCTGCTTGGAAAAATAGTATTTTAATCGGTTCACTTAGATTCAATTATTTAGACCGTAGCATTATGAAAGGTAATAAAATAACTGGGCATGAAAAACTGTTGGTTAATATTGGGCGGATGCGTAATATTGAAATGGGAACGGATGGATATTTGTACGTGGGCATCGAAAACCCTGGAATGGTATTTCGTTTAGTACCTGTAAAATAAAGGATTAAATTTCGTAACTTGATAACCATTTTTTGTATCAATTTTGTGACATTGAATTTTAAAAATAAAATAAAATAAAAATGAATTTATCAAATAATAAAATTTTAATAACTGGTGGTGCAAGTGGCATTGGCTTAGGACTCACAGAAAGATTTACTCAAGAAGGAAATACCGTCATCATTTGTGGCAGACGTGAATCGGTTTTGAAAGAAGTTTCGGATAAATTTCCTTCTGTTATTACCAAGGTATGCGATTTGTCTGCTGAATCTGAACGTATTGAACTCTATAATTGGGTTGCTGAAAATCATGCTGATTTAACTGTTTTAGTAAATAATGCGGGAATTCAGAATTTTATGAATGTAATGGATGAGGATTTTTATCAAAAAGCAAATGAAGAAATTACGACAAATGTATTAGCTCCGATTCATTTAACTTCCCTTTTTTCAAATCTATCTTCTCTTAAAACAATTATTAATGTAACCTCTGGATTAGCGTTTGTGCAAATGGCAAAAGCACCTGTTTATTGTGCTACAAAGGCATTTTTTCATTCATTCACGCTTTCTTCAAGGCATTTATTGAAAGTTAAAAACATTGAAGTGATTGAGATGATTCCGCCTGCTTTGAATACGGATTTGGGTGGAAAAGGATTACACGATTATGCTCCTCCTGTGAGTGCATTTATCGAGTCTGTTTTTCAACAAATGAAGGAAGGTAAAACTGAATTGACGTTTGGTATGAGTGAGATGATGGTAAAAGCGAACCCGGAGGAAGTAAAGGATATATTTAATAAAATGAATCAGTAAAAGTGATAACAATAGTACTTCTGACTTTTTTTGTGGAGCCTCCAATTTTTCAAAATCAAATCAAGAAGAATTACATTTACCTTCAAACGAATGAATCAGAGGTAAGAAATGATAACTCTTTAAGATTTATTCCTTATTTTTGTAGAACCACAGGTGTATTCTTGTGGTTTTGTTTTGTTATAAGAAAAGGCTGATCCAATTGGAACAGCCTTTTTTCGTTTTAATGCACTTCAAAAATATCAACTTCTTCAACCTCCACCAACATATTCTCGTTTATTGATAATAGCGAAACTAACTTTGTTTCATTTATTAGTAGCGGATCATATTTTGCCGTTATTCGAACGTAATTTTCAGTAAATCCCTGCATCATTCCATTGTCAATATCTTCTTCAAAAAGCACTGTAAAATTCTTACCAATTTGTTGTTCGTAAAAATATCTTCTTTTCTTGTCCGACAAAATATGTAACATTTTTGAACGCTCAGACCGTTTATGCGGAGGAACAACGGGCTTAATTAATAAAGCGGTTGTATTTTCTCTTTCTGAATACGTAAATACGTGTAAATAACTGACATTTAATTCATTCAGAAAATGGTAGGTCTCTAAAAAGTCTTCGTCTGTTTCGCCCGCATGACCCACAATTACGTCCACACCAATACAGCAATGAGGCATTAATTCTTTAATTTTTCTGACTCTATCAACGTATAATTCTCTTTTGTAGCGTCGTTTCATTAAACCTAAAATTTTGTTTGAACCCGATTGTAACGGAATATGAAAATGAGGCACAAAACGTTTTGATTGAGCTACAAATTCAATGGTTTCATCGGTTAAAAGATTGGGTTCAATCGAAGATATTCTGAATCTTTCAATGCCTTCTACTTCGTCGAGAGCTTTTACTAAATCCAAGAAAGTGTATTCTCTCACGCCATTTCTTAAGCCAAAATCTCCAATGTTTACACCCGTCAAAACAATTTCTCTCACACCACTGTTCGCAATTTCATTGGCGGCTTTTACGACATTCTCAATCGTATCAGAGCGACTTGCTCCTCGTGCGAGTGGAATCGTACAATAGGCACATGGGTAATCACAACCGTCTTGTACTTTTAAAAAGGTACGAGTTCGGTCATTCAAAGAATAGGAGGTGTGGTAATCAATGGCTTCCTCAATGTTTTGATTAAAGATTTTAGCCGTTTTTTGTGAGGGTTCTTTCACGAAACCATCCAATAAATCAATTAATTGGAATTTTTCGGCCGCTCCTAAAACTGCATCTACACCTTCTATATCGGCAATTTCTTGGGGTTTCAATTGGGCATAACAGCCAATGATGGCCACGTAACCATCGGGATTAATTTTATTGGCTTCTCTGACAATCTTCTTACATTTTTTGTCGGCATTCTCCGTTACTGAACACGTATTGACAATAAAAATATCGGGCTTTTGGTTGAACTCCACTTTCTCATATCCCTTAGATTCAAACATTCTGGCAATGGTTGAGGTCTCGGAATAGTTTAATTTACAGCCTAATGTATAAAATGCTACCTTCTTCATGGTACAAAGATACGGAAGGAATTAAGGCGAACAAAAAAAGCCCGTCTGTGAAGACGGGCTTTCTATTATTTGAACCTTGAAAAGATTAAACCTGAGCCGTTTTAACCGTTTTTATAATACGAGCAGCCACTTTATAGGGATCAGCCGCAGAGTTTGGACGACGATCTTCCAACCATCCTTTCCATCCTTTTTGAACTGCTGCAATTGGAATACGAATCGAAGCACCACGGTCAGAAACTCCATAAGAGAATTGATCAATTGATTGTGTTTCGTGTTTTCCAGTTAAGCGTAAATGATTGTCAGCACCATAAACCTCAATGTGTTCTTTTACATAAGGAGCAAATGCTTGACAAATAATATCGTACGTTTCTTTATTACCAGCTGTTCTCAAAGCAGTATTTGAGAAGTTTGCGTGCATACCTGAACCGTTCCAATCAGTATCACCAAGCGGTTTACAGTGGTAATTTACCCAAACATTATGTTTTTCACAAAGTCTTTCTAACATATATCTTGCAATCCAAATTTGATCACCCGCTTCTTTTGCACCTTTGGCAAAAATTTGGTATTCCCATTGTCCAGCCGCAACTTCTGCGTTGATACCTTCAATGTTTAATCCTGCTTGGATACAGTACTCTAAATGTTCTTCTATAATATCACGTCCGTAAGCATTTTTTGCTCCAACTGAACAATAATACTGACCTTGGGGTGCTGGATATCCATTCGCAGGAAAACCTAAAGGAAGGTTTGTTGCCATGTCATATAAGAAATATTCTTGCTCAAAACCAAACCAGAAATCATTATCATCATCTTCAATCAATGCACGACCATTTGATTCATGAGCTTCACCATCAGAATCCAATACTTCACACATGACAAAATAGGCAGGAGTTCCCATTAAAGAACGTTCTGGATCTGGACAAATGAAAACAGGTTTCAATTGACAGTCAGATGCCCCGCCAAGAGCTTGTTGCGTTGATGAACCATCGAAAGACCAGATATCGCAGTCTTCTAATTTTCCACTAAAATTGTTTTCAACTTTAGTTTTGCTACGAAGAGTTTGAGTCGGTTTGTAACCATCGAGCCAAATGTATTCAAGTTTAGCTTTTGCCATGACTTTGGAATTGGATTTTAATTTATTTGGTTATTTTTATGAATTTATACTACAAAAGTAAACGTGAAATTTGAAAAAACACAAGAAATGTTAAATTATTATTAATTTTTTCAACCTGAGTAATTTAACCTATAAAATTGAAGATTTTCTAATCAATTAAATATTGTATTTAGATAAAATTAGTAGTTATTATTTTGTTATATTCAAATATACAGTATAATATTTTGATATATAATTATATTTAAGAATAAAATATATGTTTCTTGAAATAGTTAAATTTTTTCTTAGATAGTTAAATTAATCTTAAAAGAAAGGTTTTAGGCGGTCAATTTT
>JANXRS010000444.1 GCA_025356745.1 Arcicella sp. | reverse complement strand
AAAATATTCCGACAATAAGTGCTATTGTTCCTGCTAAGAAAGCGTAAATAACTCTTTTGCGACCTTCTGCCGTGAACTCAAAATGTTCTTCGACATTAGATGGGGAAAAATGTGAATGTCCCGCCATTAGTGTAATTGGATGATTTAAAAATTAAATAATTTGATGATTTAAAAATTCGATAATTTGATAATACAAACTACCCAATTTTATTTTTCTTTGACCGCTTTTTTGCAAATTTATTAAAGATTAAAAGTTAATTATTTTCAAATTAACCAATCCTCAAATTCTCAAGTTAACCTACGGTGCTTGTTGTAATTGATGTACATAAAGAACAATCTTCCAACGGTCTGAGGAAGAAATTTGTGAACCATGAGGCCACATACGTCCTTTCCCATGAGTAATTGTATGATAAATATGTCCATCATTCAAATTTTTCAAAGCATCTGATGAATATACTGGAACTCCTTTATACAATTTGGCTACTAAACCATCCCCTTTCCCTGCTTCTCCATGACAGTGCTGACAATATCTTTCATACTGTAATTTTCCAGCTTCAAGATTTGTTTCTGTTGGTTCAAAAGGATTGGTTAGCAAATTTTCAGATGATGTCATATCTCCCGCTTTAATATTTCGAGATACTAAATCCATCTCTAATAAATCGCCATCAATTGAATCTGTTTTTGCTTGTTGTCCGTAATATCTACGTGGAACTGTTCCTTTCACTGGCAAACGCATATTCATTCCGTAAGGATTGACATGATTTGTATCACCTTCTGATTGAGAAAGAGGCTCATATCCAACAGAGTGATACATATTTGGAGCAAATTCTGTACCTTGATTGTTATGTTTGTCCGCACAAGATGTTATTGACAAAGCAATAACTCCTGATAGCAAAAGACTTTTTGTTTGATTGGTAAACATGATTTTGATTATTAGTCGTAAGTCATATTAGGAATTGGAGATTGAATTAGGGG
The DNA here is from genome assembly GCA_025356745.1 of Arcicella sp. Lineage (GTDB taxonomy): Bacteria > Bacteroidota > Bacteroidia > Cytophagales > Spirosomataceae > Arcicella. Next base: position 8,053 of record JANXRS010000444.1, on the reverse strand, counting down.
TTAGTAAAAATCATTAATGAAATACTAAAACCTAAAACTTATCAACTATTACCTACTAAACTAAAATTGTTTAACATTTACTTCGATTGCACCTGATGCTCTCAAAATTGTTTCGATTTCAGACTCTGATTTTCTATTATTAGCCATATTTACTGCCATAATAAATTTATCGTCTGTACTTCTTAAATCGAAAGTTCTTGGTTTTTTACCAGGCCATAAACTGTTTGATACTAAGAAAGTCGTCACCATTCCAAAAGCAGTAAATAAAACAGTTCCTTCAAAAGCTATTGGAATAAAATCTGGCAAGGCAAAGTAATCTTTACCTCCAATAATCATAGGCCAATCAAAGTACATGGTATAACTCATTAAAGACACTATACATACTAATCCCAAACAGCCAAACATAAAAGCGGCAATTGGAATACGAGTACGTAGATGTCCAAGAGCTACATCAAGTCCGTGAATTGGAAATGGAGTGTAAACTTCTTCAATCTTTACACCACTATTTTTCACTTCAGTAACGGCGTTTAAAACTTCTTCATCATCGTCGTAAACTCCTACTAAATATCTTTCTGTTAAATCCATTGTTTTGGCTTTCAGCTTTCGGCTATTAACTTTCAGCTTTTTAAAAAATTTCTATTACAAATTTCCTTATTTATTTTCTTATAGTGACTTGTTTAAAGCTGTTAGCCAAAAGCTAAAAGCCAAAAGCCATTAATGAACTGTTTCTTTCTCTTTTTCTCCTGACGCTTTTTTCTTGAAAGGATAGTTTGTTGAAACACCTTTCATTACCGCCTTCACCTCAAACATATTAATTACTGGTAAAAATTTAGCAAACAAGAAAAACAAGGTAAAGAATAAACCAAATGAGAAAATATAATCACCAATATCAAACATCGTTGGCGTAAACATTGCCCATGAAGATGGAAGGTAATCACGGTGTAAAGATGATACGATAATTACAAAACGCTCAAACCACATACCTACGTTTACAACTACTGACAACACAAATGATACTAAAATACTTGTACGAATTTTTTTGAACCAGAATAACTGTGGAGATACTACGTTACAAGTCATCATTATCCAATATGCCCACCAATAAGGTCCAGTAGCACGGTTAAGGAAAGTGTATGATTCGTATTCAACCCCTGAATACCAAGCAATAAAAAACTCTGTTAAATAAGCAATACCTACGATTGAACCCGTTACTGTGATGATAATATTCATCATTTCAATGTGTTCAATAGTAATGTAATCTTCTAATTTAAATACAACACGAGTAATCAATAATAAACTCTGTACCATGGCAAAACCCGAGAAAATCGCACCAGCCACGAAGTATGGAGGGAAGATTGTGGTATGCCAACCTGGAATTACAGAAGTTGCAAAGTCCATTGATACAATTGTATGTACTGAAAGAACCAATGGCGTTGAAATACCTGCCAAAATCAAAGAAACATACTCATAACGAGCCCAAGTTTTTGCTGAACCTGTCCAGCCTAAACTGAACGCACCATACCAAAATTTAGACGCTTTAGTTTGAGCTCTGTCACGGATGGTTGCTAAGTCAGGAACAAGACCCATATACCAAAATACTAATGACACAGAAAGGTAAGTCGAGATAGCAAAAACGTCCCAAACTAATGGAGAGTTAAAGTTTACCCACAAAGAACCAAATGTATTAGGTAATGGTAATGCCCAGTGAAATAACCAAGGACGACCCATGTGGGCTAGAATAAACGAGGCAGCACAAAGTACAGCAAAGATGGTCATTGCTTCAGCAGAACGGTTAATTGATGTTCTCCATTTTTGACGGAATAACAACAATACGGCAGAGATAAGTGTACCAGCGTGACCAATACCAACCCACCATACGAAGTTGGTAATGTCCCATGCCCAGCCTATGGTCTTATTCAAACCCCATACTCCAATGCCCTGCCACCATGTATAGCCTAAGCAAAAAGCACCGTAAGCGAATACTAAACAAGAAACTCCAAAAGCGATTTTCCACTCCTTAGTAGGTTCTCCTTCAACTTGCTTACAAATATCATTAGTAACGTCATGATAAGATTTACCGCCTGAAACAAGGGTTTCTCTTATGGGTGATACTACGTGCGACATATATTTTTAATTTAAGATTTTAGTTTCTATTTACTATGCGTGTTCCTTAACTTCACCTTCTTCTTTTACTACCTTTTCTTCCTTATTACGAATTTTCACTAAATAAGAAATGTTTGGTTTCACGTTAATTTCTTCAATTACACCAAATGCACGACCTTTACGTTCTGCATTTAATAATTTCGTAATTTCTGATGTCTCATCGTTCATATCTCCGAAAGTAATAGCATCTGTAGGACAAGACTGAGCACAAGCTACTTGAATTTCTCCATCTTTTGGTCTTCTTCTCTCTTTCTTCGCTTCCAATTTACCCGCTTGAATACGTTGAATACACATTGAACATTTCTCCATTACTCCACGTGAACGAACTGTTACTTCTGGATTAATCACCATACGACCTAAATCGTTGTTGAATTGGAAATCATATTCGTCTGTTTGATAATAACGGAACCAGTTAAAACGACGTACTTTGTATGGACAGTTGTTAGCACAGTAACGAGTACCGATACAACGGTTATAAGTCATTTGGTTCAATCCTTCCGTAGAGTGAGTTGTCGCTAATACAGGACAAACCGTTTCGCAAGGAGCATTGTTACAATGTTGACAAAGCATTGGCTGGAATATCACCTCTGGATTTTCAGAAGCATATTCTAATCCTTTTGCATCTTCAACGTCAGCATCGGAAGAATAATAACGGTCAATACGCATCCAGTGCATCTCACGTCGATTAATTACTTCTTGACGACCCACTACAGCAATATTATTTTCAGCATTACAAGATACAACACAAGCTGCACAACCCGTACAAGTGTTCAAGTCGATGACCATTCCCCATGCGTGATTGTTATATTTGTGACCATTCCATAAAGAAACGCCAGTCGTATTAATCTGTTCTTTGTTTCCGTTTTCTGCAGATATTTCTTTCTTACCTTCTGATGTTAAAACTGATGGTTTGAAACGTCCAGCTTCAACATTTTTCTTGTAAGCACTCAATACAGTTTCTTGCACAACTGATTGGCGAGCCATTACAGTATTGTGAGTTTGTGTACGAGCGATTTTAGCCGTTTCACCAGTTGCTTTTACTATAACGTCACCTGTATTTGAGAAAGCAATATTTCCATTAATTACAGAAGCAAAAGGATAAGCATTTATTCCAACATTATTGGCAGATTTACCTGCTTTTGTACGTCCATATCCAATAGCAATGGCAACGGTATCATTAGCTTGACCAGGTTGAACAATGAAAGGTAATTTTACTGTTTTACCATTCACTGAAACTTCTACTTCAAGCGTATCTAATTCAACTTCTTGGTCTAAACTTAATTTCTTAGCAGTTGCCAGAGAAACCATAGCATAATTACCCCAACAAGCCTTTGATACTGGCTCTGGACATTCTTGTAAATAAGGATTATTGGCTTGTGAACCAGTTCCCATCGTTACTTTTTCATAAATCGCCAATTCCATTTTATCAGAATTTGCTTTATAGTTCTTCGTAATTGAAGCTACTGCATCAGCTAAACCGATTGTTTGTGGAACATTTGAAGCAACACCTGCTGCTGGCTCATAAATGCCATCATGAAGTACTTTTGACCATGCGGTTTTACCACCCAATGATGATACCCAAACATTTTCAAGGTAATTAGCATAATCACCATTCAAACCAGACCAAGTTAAAAGGCTTGATTGAGTTTGGCGAGTTTTGAAGATAGTAGAGATTGTTGGCTGGGTAAAAGAGTAGAAACCTCTTTTCGGCTCTGCATCATTCCATGATTCTAAATAATGTGAATCTGGTGTATTATATTTACAAAGTGACCCTGTTTCGTCAGCACGGTCATTTGTTGAAATCGTTAATTCAATTTTTGGTAATGCTTCCGCTAATTCCGCTCCACGTGGGTGGTTATAAACTGGATTAGCATTGTAGAAAATAACTGCTCCGATTTGTCCTGCCTTAGCTTCATTAATAAAGGCAGTCATTTCAGCATCAGAACCTTGACGGTAATTTACTGGCGAACCTGCATCAATTGTAGAACCATAAGCTCCTAACATAACATTGATAGCAACTACTACAGTTTGAACAGCAGGGTCATTTGAACCAGATACCACTATTGATGCTCCTTTAGTAGCAACTAAATCAGTTGCAGCTTTATCTAAATGGGCAATTTTAACTGATGCCGATGAAATGGTTGCTCCTCCTACTTTACTTGCAATAGCATTATAAAGTGCCGTTACAACTAAACCCTCTTGAGATGGCTTATAAGTAGCACGATAATCTGCGTTTGCACCTGTATTAGACATAATTGTCTCAAACTGATAATGACGAGACATTTCCTTATTCCCTCCTTCAGCTGAATTCACTCTACGAGTTTTTGCCCATTGACCAGCAAACTCAGTTGGAGAAATCCATGTTCCTAAAAAATCAGCACCGATTGAAACAATAGTTTTTGCTTTGCTAAAATCAAAACTTGGTAAGATACCTCCATTGGCTTGTACTAAACCTGATACAGAATTTGCATCATAAGTAACCAATTTTGTGGTAGGATATTTAGCAATAAAATCACCGATAACTTTTTTGGTAGTTGGCGATAATATTGAGTTTGATACAATTCTAATTTGACCACCACGAGTAGCTACTTTGCCTAACGCTGCAATAATTTCTTTATCAGCTATAGCCCAATCAGCAGCTTTTCCACCAATTAATGCTCCTTTTAATTTTTCGTTATCATAAAGACTCAATACAGAAGCCTGCATACGAGCTGATAAAGCACCTTTACTTACTGATGAAGCTTTATTTCCTTCAACTTTGATAGGACGACCTTCACGAGTTTTTACTAAGACTGAAGCATAATCTCCTCCGTCAATAAACGTTGAAGCATACCAGTTAGCAATCGTTGGTTCTACGTCTTCAGGTTTATTTAAGTACGGAATTGATTTTTTAATTGGGGCTTCGCAAGCTGCCAAAGCTACGGCAGATACACCAAATCCTAATACCTTTAAGAAATCACGACGAACCGTGTTTGTTCCATCAATTAGAGCTTCTCCTTTCTCATTTGCAATGGGAGCGTCACCAAATTCACGATGTGCGTGTTTGACAAACTCTGGACTATTTGTTAATTCCTCAATCCCTCTCCAATATCGCTTTGTATTATTTTCCATATTTGTAATATGTGATTAGCTGGTTGGCTTTTAGCTTTCAGCTTTAGCTTTTTTAATGTCTTAATTAAAGTTTTATATTTTTGGTATTCAGTTTATTAATTACCAATCACTATTAACTAATTCTTAATAATGGCATTTTGAACATTCCAAACCACCAATGTTTTGTACTTTTAATGGCTCTTTAGTTTCGCTGTTATGTAATTCTACTAATTTATCATAATAAGCATTTCCTTTTGCGTTCACTTCTGTCTTTCTGTGGCAATCAATACACCAACCCATTGTTAAAGATGAACGTTGTTGAACTACTTCCATTTTAGCAATTTCTCCGTGACAGTTTGTACATTCTAATCCTCCAACGTTTGTGTGTTGAGCATGGTTAAAATATGCTAAATCAGGAAGATTATGTACACGTACCCATTGGATTGGCTCATCTTTTTCAAGAGAACGATAAATCTTCTGAATTTCTGGAGATTCACGTTTAATAGCATTGTGACAGTTCATACAAATATTTGCAGAAGGAATGTTTGCACCTTTCCCCTTGTAAACACCCGTGTGACAGTAAGTACAATTAATTTCGTATTGACCAGCATGAAGCTTATGAGAAAATTGAATTGGTTGCTCAGGAGCATATCCTTGGTGAATACCAATTCCATAAGCAGAATCAAGCGTTGCTTTTCCAATTAATAACGTAATCAACAAAGCTGCACCCGTTTTGAAAGCACTATTAGCCGTTAACTTTTTTCCGTTCTCAGCAATTCTTTGTAATAAAGGAATTTTTTGACCTTCAATTGAATCGGGAGTAATTGTAGATAATTTCGTTAAACTTGAAACAATCGATAATAAAGCAACCAAAACCAAGACCATAACCCCTAAAAGAGCAATCATGACATATTGCATCATTCCACCATTTGAAGAACCTGCTGCAGGAGCAGCACCCGCAACAACAGCACCTGCAACTGGAGCCACAACGGCAGTTACCTGAGCATCAATATAAGCAATCACACTAGTAATTTGTGCAGCCGAATACCCTGGATAGGCAGTCATTTGTGCTTTGTTATACTTGTTATACAAATCAACTGCATACTTATCACCAGAGGCAATAACTGCTTGTGGATTATGTACCCAAGTTACAATCCACTCTATTGGTCTTCTTTGGCTAATACCTTTCAGACCAGGACCTACAACTACTTCATCCGTTACAGCGTGACAAGTTGAGCAGTTATTTTTAAAAATTTGTTCACCCTCAGCATTATCTTGTGCTTTTACGCTTGCAACTGAAGCGAAGAAAACTAAGATTGCCATTAAAGAAACATTTTTCAAGCGTTTCATGATTGTCATAATCGTTTTATTACAGAACATTTATATAAAATTACGCTAATTAAATTAAATTATTTTAGAAAGACAGCCTTTCGTTTTTAAACCTTAAACAAACATTTTTTCATTTAAAAACTAAGAATTAACCCTTTTTCGGGTTACAAAAGTACAATCGGAAAAATTATGAACCAATTATATTTTTGTTCATTTTCAATACTTTTTTTTATTGAGGAATTATTTAGACTTTTCTAATTAGTAAAAACGAGTAGTTTTTACTTTAAGCAGATTGTATTGAACTATATTAAGAAAGAGATTTAGAGAGGTTCTTTTACACAAAACTACGAAAGGAATGGGTACCAATGTATAATTCTGACGTAATGTTAGAAGGTTTTGTATTAAAAAAATGTTTGGGAAAGTATATATTTTGTGTAAAATTGGCATATTTAAATAAAAAAGAAGGCTTCGCTTAGAGCGAAGCCTTCTTTGAAAATTGGTTTAAAAATTAAAACGAATATAAAACGCTTAACCTTCCAAGAAATGGTGTTCCAGGCGTGAAATGAATTTCTTCAACAGATTCAGCTTCTCCTTTCAATCTACTTTCCGTAGCAAACTGCGTTTCTTTCCAACGAACATTAAATAGGTTTTGAATAGATAAACCTAAACTATAAGGTCCTTTTGTATAACTTAATTGTAAATCATTCACAAAATAGCCTTTTGCCGTGATTGAATTATCTTCATTGGCTGGGCGGTCTGCCATATATCTGTAACGCAATGAACCACTCACTCCTGTTTGTGTTTTTAAAGATAGCCCGCCCGTTGTGGTGAAAGTTGGGGCAAGTGGTAAATAGTTTTTACCTCTTTCTGCATCCAATGAACGAGGATTAGCGGCCGTTAAATCAACATCGGCATAAAGCATTTTCGTTAATTGGTATCTCACTGAAAAATCAAATCCATAGCGTTGAGAACGTCCACTTGGTTCAATTACACCTGCATCGCCCACATAAATAAACTCCTGTTGTGAAAAAATATACCATGAAGTTGCACTAAGTAATAATTCAGGAAATGGTTTGTAAATTGTCCCAAAATCTGAACCGTAGGTGGGTGGCAAAATACTGAGACCTCCTCTGGGTACAACTACTCTTGTATCGTTTGAATGAAATCCTTTTCCAGTGTTTAGGAATAATTGTAGTCTTGGATTAAAAGTATAATAAAAATTCAGTTTAGGTGAAATAATCGTTGCTTCTGTCGCATCCATATTTTCTTTTGGTTTCAATAATAAGTCTTCATATTTATTATGAAAATAATCAAATCTAATACCTGCATTGATGGTGAATTTATCGGAAATTTTAATAAGTTCGTCAGCATATACTGCGGCATTTATTTCATTAATATTTCCCAATTTAAGGGCTTTAGTCGTAATTGTACGGTCTTTCGTTCTTGACAATTCCGTTCCATTGGCAATATC
>JANXRS010000405.1 GCA_025356745.1 Arcicella sp. | reverse complement strand
TGAAGGCATCAACCCTCGATATTTAGGTAATAAAGCAGTGTGTAAATTCAAACAACCTCTTGGAAACATCGTTATCGGGCAAATATGGAAGACCGTCGAGCTTGGCGAATTAATGCTTTAAAACCTAAATGGTACACGCTTTGGATGAAACCAATTGCTAAGATTGGGCAGTTGTTTGGGCTTTCGGCTATTGGCAGTCAGCAATCAGCAGATGGCAGTTTGTAGAATATGTAATTTCAGATATTCATTTTAAAATTATCAAAATTCATTAAAATTAAACTCCAACGGTTATAAAGTTAAGTGCTGAAAGCTGATTGCCGAAAGCCAATAGCCCCACAAAATATGCGTATAATTTTGCTTACCCAAGATGACCCTTTTTATTTGGCTCAAAATATTGATTTTTTGATTAAAAATCTTCCGAAACACTCTGAGGTGGTGGCTACCGTAGTTTTTGATGTTTCACCTTTTGGGAAACGAGAATCTTTTACCGATAAACTTAAAAAAACATACAACATTTTTGGCTTGGGTTTCTTCGTAAATTATGGGATAAAATTCGTACTATCAAAGTTAAATCCTAACAAAAAAGTCAGGAATATTTTGGATAAACACAAGGTTCCTTTAATTGAGATTGAAGGGAATATTAATAAACTTGAGAACTTAGAACGGTTGAAAGCCTACCAACCTGATTTATTGATTTCAATCGCAGGGAATCAAATTTTCAAGTTGCCCTTGATTAATCTCGCTCCAAAAGGTTGTTTGAATTTACACACTGCTTTATTACCTAAATATCGAGGGTTGATGCCTTCATTTTGGGTAATGAAAAATAATGAAAAATATACGGGTGTATCAATATTTTTTGTTGATGAAGGCATTGATAGTGGAGATATTCTGGTTCAGAAAAAAGTTGAAATTGGTAGCAGAACTCAAGCAGAATTAATTGATCATACAAAACTGCTGGGAATGCAAGCAATTTTGGAATCAGTTGAGAAAATTCATTCGGGAGACTTTAAAATTATTCCGAATCCTAATGAAGAAATGACTTATTTTACTTTTCCCACAAAAGCAGATGTGAAGGAATTTTTGAAAGCTGGAAAGAAATTTTATTAAGGGTTTTCGGCGGTCAATTTTCACTTATTGGCATTTGAAAAATAAAATTAATATAATGACGATTAATCGTCCAAAACTGAAAGCCAATTGTCGACAGCTAATTGCCAAAAAACTATGAATATTCTTACTTTTGATATAGAAGAGTGGTTTCACATCTTAGATAATAATTCGACTAAAACGGAGATGGATTGGGCAAAATATCCGAGCCGAATCCATGAAAATATGGAGCGAATTTTTCAACTTTTGGAAGAAACCAATCAACAAGCCACTTTTTTTTGTTTGGGATGGGTGGCTCGAAAACACCCTGATATCATACGGGCCATTGCAAATCGTGGCTACGAAATTGCTACGCATTCAGACTTGCACCAATTGGCATACGAACAAAGCCGAAGCGAATTTAAAAATGATTTAGAAACATCCATTAAAGCTTTGGAAGATATTACAGGAAAGAAAATAAGAGCCTATAGAGCTCCTGGTTTTTCGATAAAACAAGAAAACAAATGGGTTTTTGAAGTTCTGATTGAAAATGGTATTGAAGTTGATTGTTCCGTTTTTCCTGCCAAAAGATCACACGGTGGTTTCCAGCAATTTGGTGTGGCTGAACCTTGTTGGATTGATATTGATGGACATCGTTTGAAGGAGTTTCCAATCAATACAGTTAACAGTTTTGGAAAATCGCTCATTTTTTCGGGTGGTGGATATTTTCGCCTTATTCCTTACCCAATTTTACAACAATTAACAAAGCGTTCAAACTATGTAATGACTTACTTTCACCCACGAGATTTTGATGCTAATCAGCCCATGATTGAGGAATTAAGCCGTTTACGTAAATTCAAATCTTATTATGGGTTGTCTGGATGTTTGGATAAATTGAAAGAGTTAATGACCGATTTCCCATTTATTGACTTAGCCACTGCGGAACAATTAGTTAATTGGGATAAGGCTAAAATTGTGAAAATATAAATTTATTTTGTAGCTTATCACGTGAAAATACAATATTTGTAAAGTTATAAGTTTGCTATACGAAAAGGTTTTACCTCAAATTTTTCCCATACTTTTTGTAAAATATACGGTTCACTCTCCATCCAATTTTGTAAGTCTTTTGGATTTTCAAACTGCAAAATCATGCTTGAACCAATCATTTTTCCCTCATCATTTAGGATTGCTCCCCCAATGATAAAATTTCCGTTTTCTTTCATTTTCTTAACACTTTCTAAATGGAAAGGTCTGACGTTCATTCGTATATTAAGAGCATTTTCATGAGTATAATCGTAGGCTGTAACTAAATATTGATTCATATTACGTATTTGATTTTAGATTTGATTGCAAAATTAGTAAATTACACGCACCGTTTTAGGATAAATCTTGTTTTTAGTATTAGTTAATTCTTACCATCGAACTCAAGAATAAAACTTTTACTAATTTTCTAAATGTTTTCACTATATTTATTCATTTTACTTTAGCCAACTTTACCATGTCTAGGTTATTTTTATCAGATTTAATTATTATTGAATCATTCATAAAAATATTTCCTATCAATCATTTTCGTAACATTCATTCACTTATCAGAAATTTATGACCAGTAATTTAATACAGTTTATAAAAAATATAGTACCTTTTACTGATAAAGAAATACAAGAATCAGGGTTACTATTTTCAGAAAAAATCCTGAAGAAAGGTGAATTTTGGGTAGAAGAAGGTAAGTTAAAATCGGATATATTATTCGTTAATAAGGGAATGTTACGTTCCTACTTTTTAAAAAATGACGTTGAAAAAACCTTTGATTTAACCATTGAGAATCAAATTGTGACATTCACCGAATCTTATTCTTATGGACTACCAAGCTCAGATTTTATTCAAGCAGTAGAAGATACCTATTTGTGTATTATCTCCAGAGAAAGTTTAGATATTTTATTTGCCCAGTCTGCCAAATGGGAAAGGCTTGGTAGGCTTATTTATGAATCCTACACCATTAATCAAGAAGTAAGACTGCGTTCTTTTATTGCTGAAACAGCTCAAGAACGGTATGAGCAATTATACAAAAATCAACCCCAATTAATTCAGCGAACTCCACAAATATATTTAGCCAATTTCTTAGGAATTACCCCTCAATCATTGAGTCGTTTACGAAGAAAAATTATTAATACGTAAAAAAAGGGCAGAGAATAATTATCATTTTCTGCCCTTTTTTACTATTCAACGATATTTACCAATTCAAGATTACTTTCTCAATAATATCACAAGCTTCATTCATTTGTGATTCAGTAATGACCAAAGGAGGTGCAAAACGAATCTTATTGCCGTGAGTCGGTTTTGCCAAAAGCCCCTTTTCTTTAAAGGTCATGCACATATTCCAAGCAGTTTCACCTTCTTCGGAATCGTCAATTTCAATCGCATTTAAAAGACCTTTACCTCTTACAACGGTCAATAAATCAGGACGTTTAGCCATTAAGTTAGTCATCCTTTTTCTGAATAACTGTCCCATTTCTTCAGCATTTTCTGCTAAATTTTCGTCTTGAATAACCTTCAATGCTGCCACTGTAACAGCACACGCCAAAGGGTTTCCCCCATAGGTTGAGCCATGCTCGCCTGGCTTGATGGTTAGCATGATTTCGTCATTACAAAGTACTGCCGAAACTGGATATACTCCACCCGAAAGTGCTTTACCCAAAATTAAGATATCGGGTTTAAAATCTTCGTGGTCGCAGGCAAGTCGCTTACCTGTGCGAGCAATTCCCGTCTGAACTTCATCAGCAATAAAAAGAACATTTTTCTCTCTACACATTTCATAAGCTTTTCGTAGGTAACCTTCATCTGGAACTACTACCCCTGCTTCGCCTTGGATAGGTTCAACCATAAAACCTGCCACGTTGGGATCTTTCAAAACCTCCGCCAATGCTTCCAAATCATTGTACGGAATTATTTCGTATCCTTGTAAAAGGGGTCCATAATCCGAATAACTTGCTGGATCAGTTGAAGAAGATATAGCTGCGATGGTTCTTCCCCAAAAATTTCCTGCAGCATACACAGTTTTAGCTTGGTCTTGGGGAACACCCTTAACCTTATACGCCCATTTACGGGTTAATTTTAAGGCTGTCTCCCCTCCTTCTGCTCCTGAGTTCATCATCAGAACTTTATCATATCCGAAATATTCACATAGAAATTTTTCACAGATTCCTAATTGATCATTGTAAAAAGCTCGAGAAGTCAAAGTCAGTTTTTGAGCTTGTTCAACCATAGCTTGAATAATTTTGGGATGACAATGCCCTTGATTTACAGCACTATACGCTGAAAGAAAATCAAAGTAGGGTTTGTTATCAACGTCCCAAACAAATACGCCTTCGCCTTTTTGAAGTACTACGGGCATTGGATGATAATTATGCGCTCCGAAACGGTCTTCAAGTTCAATTGCTTTGTCGGATGCTGTTTGTTTTGTGGAATTTTGCGTTGTGGAAATCATGATTTTATTGAGCTTGGACGCTCTATTTTGATTTAAGTGTGGGTACACTTTAATTAGTAAAAGATATAAACAAGTTATTTTATCCGACGATAATCAGACAAATAGCTTATGATTTTGTCCGACTATCGTCTGACCAAAAATGTAAGAATTTACCAAATAATTAGCTAAAACCGAAGAGACTTATAACGTACAAAATTTGTACTACAACCGAGAGAATTCGGTGAATTTTGCAGAAATGACCATAAAGTGAACCTGTTGTAAATACACGGCTCTTTGGTTTATTACCGCAGAGCTTAAAGAAAGTATGATATTTACCTTTAAATTTGTTCATCAAAATCAAAAATACGAAATAATAAACATTTTACAAAAAAGGCAGGTTTGAAAAGGATGGAAAAAGAGCATAAGCACAAGGAGAAACCAACAAAAAATGGGTTGATTCCCGAAGATTTTTACATGAATGAAAATGGATTTATGGTTTTTACGGAAGCCTATCATTTAAAACGGGGTTATTGTTGTAAGAACGGTTGTCGGCACTGTCCTTATGGTTTTCAGAAGACATAAAATAAATTTCCTCAATATTGCTTACCTTTGTAATTCAAACATACATAATATTCATTTTGGAAAATTTCAAAAAATTAGGGGTAAACGATAATATAATTCAGGCTTTAGTTGAAAATAAAATCACTAAACCTACCGAGATACAGGAAAAAGCTATCCCATTTTTGCTTAAAAATCACGCAGATTTTATTGGGCAAGCACAAACAGGTACTGGAAAAACGATTGCTTTTGGAATTCCTATCTTACAAAAAATCCAATCGAGTGAGAATCACATTCAAGCCTTGATTTTATCGCCAACTCGTGAACTATGTCAGCAGATTGCGAAGGAATTATTCAAAATGACAAAATTTACCGATAAAGTATTTGTAGAAGCAGTTTTTGGAGGAGAAAAAATTGAGGTTCAGATTGGCCGTTTACGCCGACCAACCCAGATTATTGTGGCAACGCCTGGTCGTTTGATTGATTTATTGCAGCGGAAAGTCATTGATTTGAGTCACGTGAAAAACATCGTTTTGGACGAAGCCGACGAAATGTTGAGCATGGGATTTAAGGAAGAAATTAATTTTATTTTGGAAAAAGTTCACCAAAAAAGCGTTACTTGGTTATTTTCAGCTACTTTACCCGATGCTTTGAGACGTTTAGTTGATAAGTATATGTCGCCCGATGCTCATAAAATTCAGGTTAATAAAAATGAGGCTAATGTTTTGATTGAACACCAATATTTTGTGTGTGAACAAAATCATAAGTTTGATTATGTGGTGGAATTTTTGAAAGCACAAGGAGCAGCAAGGGGTATTATTTTTTGTAGAACTAAGAATGATGCACAATTAATGGCCAAAAAATTGTTAGCTAAAAACTTTGCTGCCGATGCCATTCATGGCGATTTAGACCAGAAAGATAGGGATAAAGTAATGCGTGCTTTTAAAA
>JANXRS010000378.1 GCA_025356745.1 Arcicella sp. | reverse complement strand
TAAATGTGGGGCAAACTTCCCACGAGAGAGCTATCTTTTAGTTTTAAAATATTTTTTCATACAAAAAGCCGATATTTACCTATTATCTCTGTTAATAAACAGTTTATTTGCTTAAAATTGATAATAAAAGATTAAAATACTCAGGAAGTAATGTCTACAAAATCTCTTGAAAAATACGTCTTTTTTAAATTATTTTTCTCGTAAGTAATTATATATCAAATAATTAAGTGTTTTACGTGGGAAGTTAACCTTACATTTAAGTGCCCCCCACAATTGGGACACATTATCAAAAGTACTTGACAGTACATTCAATAATATGGGCTAACCTGTAAAATTAAAGTAAAGTAAAAATGTCTACTGTTTTAAAATAATTACTTACACATTCTTTCAGAACTTCAAGATGCGGTAATTAACTAAAAAAGTATTTTCTGCAAACTTTATTTACCTTCCGTCAATTCCTCATAAGCCGATTGCAAACCACGTCCAATTCCATCGCCTTTCCATTCCGTTATGCCTGGAATAGCAGTTGCTTTGATGACTTCTTCTTTCGATTTTCCTGATTTGATTTCTGAATCTGTGAATACCAATAGTTTTTCCAAGTAATCTTTAAATGCTTTAATGTCTTCCTTATTTCCCGTAATTTTCTCTGGGTCAAAGGCGTGTCCAAATACAAAAATGGTTTCATTATCGAAAGTATTGAGCGTTTTGTCTAACACTTTAATCCAGCTACTTATGTTTGCCCCAAACGTTCTGTCCACGAAAGGATGACGACGATTAAAAATTAAATCGCCCATGTGAGCAACGTTAGCACGCTCAAAATGGATAATAGCATCACCATTGGTGTGTCCCGCCCCAAAATAATAGGCTTTAATTCGCTCCTTCCCTACTTTCTGTTTCCAAGTATCTGAAAAAGTAACATCAGGGTACAATTGCTTTTCTTCCGTTTTTTGTTTTTGTGTAACTGTTTTTTGATTCAAAAGCGAATTTTGATGCGCAACTACGTGTTCAACTAAACCCTTGAAAGAAATATTCCCAGCCGAATGGTCGCCGTGATGATGGGTGTTTATCAGTAATTTGAAAGGATTGGTTGATTGCTTCTTCAACTCATCAATCAAATGTTGTGATTGTTCTGGAAATTGAGAATCAACCACGACCATACCTTTGGGAGAATTTAGGTAGGCAATTGTTCCTCCTTTTTCAGAGAAAACGCTCACACCTCCCCGTACTTCTTTAATTTTATAGGGCGTATCAGTTACAGATTTTGCCCATAAGCCATTAGGTAATAGGCTAAATGCTCCAATAGTTAATGCCGATTTTTGGATAAAATTTCTACGATTCATTTGTTAATATTTAGAATATTGATGTTTAAGTTTTAAAGTCTAAGTTTATGATAAAAAATACGAAAATAATGACAATATGTTCGCCAAAGTTAAATATGAATAGCCTCCAGTTTGGCGATTTTAAAAAGTTGGGGACTACTTAAAAATTCATTAGGGTCAGAGTGAAGCAATTTAGAATCAGGATTTAAGCTAATGGATTTTAAATCTACCCCCGTGTTCTATTTCAACCACTTGACTAACCGACTGATAACCCACAAATGAAATCTTTGCCGTTAATTTTCCGAAAGGCAAATTAGTAAACAGGAATTTCCCCTTAATAGGCACCGTCATACCACCCAAGAGCGAGTCTTTGGTATCTTTGGTTTGGGAAAATCCGATGGTTGCAAACGGTAAAACTTCATTATTGGCAGCATCAACGATTTTTCCAGAAACTTGTCCCGATTTTGGAATTTGGGAAATTGCAACATTTAAAGATAAAAAATAGATTTTTGAGCATTGTGACTTTGTGTTCAAGTATAAAAAACAAATTTCCCAAAAAGATTTTATAGAAATTATGTACTACGTTTGAGTTCTTGAAGGTTGAGTATTTTTTCCATTATTTTAAATTATTTTGTTTGACAATAAATTCTTTTTGTTTAGAAAATTAAACTTTCGCAACAAAATAAATAATTTAAAATGAACCAAAAAAAAAGTATAGATAAGTGATGGAAATTATTCGACCATTTGGGTTTAAATTAATGTAGATTGGGTATGTTGGATTTTTTGTTGGGTTGTCGGGTGAAATGGGAATATGATTACAATGGCATCAATTATGATTCTTGTAATATGGCCTTAAACAAGTTTAATTATATTTTTCATAATTACTACTTATTTTTATTGTTTTTCTTCTTCTCATTGACCCCGAATCACATTTTTTATTTAGCTATAAAATTTAATTATTATGTAACTGTGCGAAATTTATTCTATACTTTTGATGCACGCTCTCATTTTGGAACGAATACTTTTCCTTTGCTTATTAAACGTGCTGTTCTAACCACACCAGATTTATGAATAATTATTTGATTATCAATAAACTCGTATTGTAAATTAACTGAAAACTCTCCCGAAGGATGCTCTATTAAAAATGTTGGATTTTGGATGTTGGATGTTGGATTCGCAGTAATTCCTGCACAAACCGAATTAGGAATAATACAAGCCGTTGCTACTGAAACTGCTGCTAAAACCCCAATAGCTTCGTGAACAACATGAGGAATAAACATTCTGGTATTAATTATTCCATGGTGTATGGCGGGCGAAATTAGGCACATTTTGGGGATGGTCTGTTCAGAAACATCGC
>JANXRS010000350.1 GCA_025356745.1 Arcicella sp. | reverse complement strand
GAAACGGCGGCCATTCGTGATAAGAAAACACCTAAAGATTGTTTGCAGCTTATGGAGTTAGAATTTGATGGAGTTTACGACCGAGAAAAATTAGTTTTATCCATTGAAAGATTCTTCAAACTTTTCGCCAGAAATCAATGGAAAAGGGAACGTTATGCTCCAAGTTTCCACGTGGATGACCGCAATCTTGACCCAAGAAGTTGGTTAAGATTCCCGATTTTGTCAGGTGGTTTCGAGAAAGAATTAGCCGATTTACACGAATATGTGAAGAGTTCTGGGAAAGGGAAAAGAAAGGGGAAAATAGGATTTTGATAACTGTCAATAGATAATATATAATTGTTAAAAAGTTTTTAAACAATCATTTAATTAAAAACCGACTAAGTGCTGGGACATATTTACTCATGGCATGACTTAACTCATAAATCATTGATACTGAACAAATTGAAATCAGTCATGCCATGAGTATTATGCTAAATAATTATGTCCAAGCACTTTCTAATTACCAACAGCTTAAAATAAGAATGAAACAAATCAACACCATTATTTTCGATTTAGGAGGAGTCTTAATTGACTGGAATCCACTATACGTTTTCAACGAATTAATTCCTGATGAAGAACGTAGATCCCACTTTTTCAAGAATATTTGTACTTCCGATTGGAACGAACAACAAGACGCAGGAGCATTAATCGCCAAAGCTACTAATGAAAAAATTGCCTTATTCCCTGAGTGGGAAAATGAAATTCGAGCCTACTATGAGCGTTGGGTTGAAATGTTGGGCGAACCTCTGCACGGCACAGTTGAAATCTTGAAAAAACTTATTGATTCACCTGATTATAGCGTTTACGCACTCACAAACTGGTCAGCCGAGACTTTCCCAATTGCTAAATCTTTGGAACGTTTTCAATTTTTGCATTGGTTTGAAGGCGTTTTAGTTTCAGGAGAAGAATACATGATTAAACCTGAACCAGAGATTTTTGAGTTGATTCTGAATCGTTATGATATTGATAAAACTCAAGCCATATTTATTGACGATAACATCAGAAATGTTAATGCCTCAAATGCTCTGGGATTAGATGCCATCCATTTTCAATCGCCAGAACAATTAGCGGAAGAGTTAATAAATAAAGGTGTTAGGTTTTAATGATTAGGTGTTAGAAGCACAATAACACTAAAACCCAATACTTAAAACCTTAAAAATAAATATGCTTTTAGCTATTGACATAGGTAATACTGACATCGTGTTTGGAATTCATGATACTATTTCATGGATTCACCAATTTCGAATTTCCTCCTCTTTATCTCAAAGAGCTTCTGATTATGAAGTTCAATTACGGATTCGATTTTTAGAAAACTCTTTGAAGTTCAGCGATATAGATAAAGCAATTATCAGTTGTGTTGTTCCTGACCAACGTATTGTTTTGAAAGAAATGGTGCAACAAATGTTCGGAATAGACCCAATAATGGTGGGCGTTGAGATGTATGATAAACTAAAAATGGAAATTCCGAGTCCGTATGAGATTGGAACAGATTTGGTTTGTAATGCCGCTTATGCCTATTATACTTACAAACGAACTTGTATAATTGTTGATTTTGGCACGGCTTTGACTTTCACAGTCATTACGGGTGAAGGCAAAATAGTAGGAGTTTCTATTGCTCCCGGATTGAAAACTGCGGTGAAAGCCTTGTTCTCAAATACAGCACAATTACCCGAAGTTCCGCTTATCATGCCTGATTCTGCCATTGGTAAAAACACTGTTCACGCCATACAGGCAGGAATTTTATGGGGGTATGTGGGCATGGTTCGTGAAATGATTTATCAGATAAAAAAGGAAGTCGGACAGGATTGTATGGTATTGGTAACGGGTGGACTATCGTCTATACTCACACCGTTGCAAGATGATTTTGATGAAGTAGATAAAGCCCTGACATTAAATGGCTTGAAGATTATTGCTGAGTTAATTTATTAGTAATTCGATTTTGGTTAATTTTAGGTATGAAATAAGTTTAAGAAGTCATTACACAGACAAAAACTTTTTATTTGTCTTACGGAATAGTAAAGCAAATAAAAAGTTTTTGTTTATGTACTAATAACCTACTACAATGCCCCACCAATAATCTCCTCCACCACTAAAGGGTCAAGCAAGGTAGAAGTATCGCCAATATTTGAGGTTTCGCCCTCGGCAACTTTTCTCAAAATCCTCCGCATAATTTTTCCAGAACGAGTTTTTGGTAAACCGCTGACAAACTGAATTTTATCAGGTTTGGCAATTGGTCCAATCAAGCGAGTTACGGTTGCAAGAATATCTCTACGAATCAAGGCTTGGTCTTCCATTTGCGAATCACAAATAACGTAAGCATAAATTCCTTGTCCTTTGATATCATGTGGATAACCTACTACGGCAGATTCAATCACGCCCAAATGCATATTTATCGCATTTTCAACCTCGGCCGTGCCAATTCTATGTCCCGAAACGTTCATGACATCATCAACTCTACCCGTAATTCTGTAATAACCGTC
This sequence comes from Arcicella sp., assembly GCA_025356745.1. Classification (GTDB taxonomy): domain Bacteria; phylum Bacteroidota; class Bacteroidia; order Cytophagales; family Spirosomataceae; genus Arcicella. The sequence goes on along the minus strand of JANXRS010000350.1, from coordinate 12,293 downwards.
TTCGTCACGCATACAACCATCACCCGTGAAATACAGGTTTTTATACGTTGAAAAATACGTTTGAATACAACGCTCATGGTCGCCATAAGTAGTACGGATAATGCCCGGCCACGGGAATTTAATACACAAATTTCCTGATACTCCATTACCCAAAATTTCATTACCTTGTTCATCCACTAAAATCGGTTGAACCCCTGGCAAAGGCAAGGTTGCATAAGCTGGTTTAGTCTTCGTAACACCCGCAATTGGTGAAATCATAATACCACCCGTTTCAGTTTGCCACCATGTATCCACGATTGGACATTTACCTTTTCCGATGTGTTCATCGTACCAATGCCACGCCTCTTCATTAATAGGCTCACCAACGGAACCCAGTGTTTTCAACGAGCTAAGGTCTTTATTTTCAACGAATTGATTCCCAAAACTCATTAATGAACGGATGGCAGTCGGGGCAGTATAAAGTATATCAACTTTGTGTTTATCAATCACATCCCAAAAACGACCAGCATCTGGATAAGTTGGAATTCCTTCAAATATTAAAGTCGTTGCTCCCTGACAGAGTGGACCGTAAACAATATATGAATGTCCCGTTATCCAACCAATATCTGCCGTACAAAAATGCACTTGTTCTGGCTGATATTGGAAAACATTAGCAAAAGTATAAGTTGCATATACCATGTAACCGCCACAAGTATGTACTACACCTTTAGGTTTGCCCGTTGAGCCAGAAGTATAAAGGATAAAAAGCATATCCTCAGCATCCATTTCTTCGGCTGGACAGTCGGAAGAAACAGTTTTAACCTCATTTTCCCACCAAACATCACGACCTTTAATCATTGAAACGGGTGTGCGTGTACGAGTAGAAACGATTACTTTTTGCACCGATGGACACTGAATTAAGGCATCATCCACAGTTGATTTCAAGGCAATTTCTTTATTTCCCCTGAAAGAACCATCGGAGGTAATGACGATGTTACATTGAGCATCATTGATACGGTCGGCAATAGATTGTGCCGAAAAACCACCAAAAACCACCGAATGAATTGCTCCAATTCTGGCACAAGCTAACACGGCAATTGCCAACTCAGGAATCATCGGCATATAAATACAAATTCTATCACCTTTTTTGGCACCGTGCTTTTTCAAGACGTTGGCAAATTGACATACTTTTTGATGTAACATCTTATATGTCAAAGTAATAGATTCTTCTTCGGGGTCGTTAGATTCCCAAATAATAGCAGCTTGGTCGCCACGAGTTGCGAGGTGACGGTCGAGAGCGTTTTCAGTAATATTCATTTTACCACCGACAAACCACTTTGTATTTGCCGTAGCGAAGTCCCATTCTAAGGTTTTTTTCCAAGGTTTACGCCATTGAAAATTCTGAGCCACTTCCGCCCAAAATCCTTCGGGGTCAGTAACTGATTGATGATAAACTTCTTGGTATTGCTCGAAGGAGGATATTTGTTGGATCATTGTTTTTGTTGTAATATTTTGCGTTTTGACGAGTATAGGAATCTTTTAATGCCAATTAATGGAATCAATAACTATTGATATTAAAATTTCACTTTTCTTATCTATTGATTCTGAAATTCCAATATTTAAACTTTCTTCATAGTTATTAAAAGATGAAGTCCATGGCAAACCTTCTGAGGTCGGTTTATAAATAGTTGTTGTTTCTATGTATTTATCCCAATCTTTCACATAAATGTCGTAAGGTTTATTAGTTGTGACAAAATATTTTCCTGAAAAATTATTGATTAAATCCCTATTTATGTCCCAATCTTGAATAATTTTTCCATCAAATATCATAAGAACTCTTTGACAAACGATTATTGTCTTGTAACCCATAGGAATATTTTGACTCAAAATATCAATACTGAATTCATCTAATTCTTTACCTAAATTTGAATGTGCCTTAGCATAAACAAAATAATTACCATCAGAATCATTTTTTGCAAACGGGTCTTTATTTCCAATAGGAAAATCGTATTTAAAACTATTGTCAACCATTTCCAAAAATTAATTTATCAAGAGTACTACGCTCACCCCGATTTGTAATCGGGGTGGACTGGCTTTGCGACTGTGTCGCAGGTCACGAATTATAAAAGGCTCTTAATCTCAATCAGCTCTTGCATACGAGCATAGTTTCTGGCAGAGCTAAATAAATAATGTTCTGGCGTTTCTACGATTAATGCTCTTACAGGGTTATTATGAATATATTCTAATTTTTCTTGCGAGAATTTTGCCGAAAAACATTCCTTCACATGATTCCCATCTTGCCAAACTTTATAATTTTTAACATTCGTTTTAAATTTTCCTGCGTATTCAAAACGATACAATAGCCAATCTTTTCTACTTTCACGTTCTTGATTAATGGCTTCAATGATTCTTTTAGATGTAAATTTCTTAAAGTCTCTCAAAATATCCGAAAGATTATATCCTTCTCGTGCAGATACAATGGCATGTAAGTGGTTGGACATCAGCACCCAAGCATAAATATCTAATCCTTTACTCTCTTGACAATATTTTAAAGAATCAACAATAATCTGTTTGTAAACTGGACGAGTAAAAACATCTACCCATTCCATAATTGTCGATGTGATAAAGCAAATTTCGTTTTGGTTTCTTACAAAATACTGTTCTGATGGCATATTTTTGGTTTGTGGTTAGTTATTGGTTTACCTGCGACATAGTCGCAAAACCAGTCCACCCCGATTACAAATCGGGGTGAGCGTTTGCGTCGTTCCTCCCAATGACAAGGTACATAATTTCCAATGACAAAGATAAATTCCCTTCAATCACAATCTAATCTATTTTCTTCACGAATAGAACGTATTTATAAGCCCTTATTTTGATTATTATTTAACAGTTAAGAACCGTGGCATTATTTAACATATCTCAATATCCTCCAAATTTCTCTTGTAAAATTACAAACAAACCCTTTCAATCCATCTTTATGTAAAACTATTCCGCTAAGATACTATAGCCTTCCTTGCTAAAATACTATCTCTTTATCAAATACTATTTCCAATCTTTCTTTCTCGTAAATATTGTTTAATTTCTTCCAAAATTAAAGGGTCATCAATCGTGGAAGGAATGGTAAATTGTTCGCCATCAGCTAACTGCCGAATTACTTTTCGGAGGATTTTACCAGAACGAGTTTTGGGTAAACGTTTTACTAAAATAGTATTTCGATAAAAGGCGACAGCCCCTATTTTATCCCGTATGAGGGCAATTGTTTCATTTTCAAGGCTTGTTTCGTCAATTGTTTGACCGTCTTTTAGTATCACGAAACCAACGGGTCTTTGTCCACGCAGTTTATCCGCAATACCTACAACGGCACACTCCGCTATGGCTGGATGTGAGGCAATAATTTCTTCCATCGAACCCGTTGAAAGTCGATGCCCAGCCACATTAATTACGTCATCTACTCGCCCCATTACATATACATAACCCTCCTCATCTATATATCCACCATCACCCGTTAGATAGTAGCCTTCAAAAGTATTTAAATAAGATTCCTTAAATCGCTCATTATCGTTCCAAAGTGTTGGTAAACTACCTGGTGCCATTGGCAATTTTATGCAGATAAATCCTTCTTGATTAGCTTTTACTTCTTCGCCCGCTTCGTTCAAAATCTTTAATTCAAAACCACAAACGGGTTTGGTTGCCGAACCCATTTTTACAGGAAATTCTTCAACACCCATCATATTTGACACCATTCCCCAACCCGATTCTGTTTGCCACCAGTGGTCAATCACGGGCAATTTTGAAATATGTTGCAACCATTCCAGTGTGGGTGGGTCACAACGTTCGCCAGCCACAAAAATGCTTTTCAACGAACTGAGGTCATATTTTTTCATCAAATCTGCCTCTGGGTCTTCTTTTCGGATGGCTCTAAAAGCCGTTGGAGCGGTGAAAAAACAATCAACTTTGTGCTCTTCAATTACTCGCCAAAATGTTCCTGCATCGGGAGTACGAATTGGTTTTCCTTCAAATAAAATGGTTGTACAGCCATAAATCAATGGAGCATAAATAATATATGAATGTCCAACTACCCAACCCACATCCGAAGCTGCCCAAAATACATCACCAGGTTTAACGTTATAAATATCTTCCATCGAATAGTGCATCGCCACGGCGTGTCCACCATTATCCCGAACAATCCCTTTGGGTTTGCCCGTCGTACCAGAAGTATAGAGAATATAAAGAGGGTCTATTGCATCAACTTCCACAAAATCAGCGGGTTGCGAATGAGTTTGAAGATTAATAAAATCAATATCACGCCCTTCAATCATCGTTGCTTCCGCTTGTGGACGTTGTAAAATCACCGTATTTTTAGGCTTATATGCTGCCTTTTCGATAGCATCGTCCAAGAGTGGTTTGTAGGGAATTACCTTGTCAAATTCAATTCCGCACGAAGCCGAAATAATGACTTTTGGCTTAGCATCGTCAATTCTGATGGCTAATTCGCTGGGAGCAAAACCGCCAAAAACAACCGAATGAATTGCCCCTAATCTGGCACAAGCTAACATTGCCATAGCTGCTTCAGGAACCATTGGCATATAAATTACAACGGTATCGCCTTTTTCAACGCCCAAACTTTTCAGTCCGCCCGCTAATTTCGCTACTTTATCACGGAGTTCTCTAAACGTATATTTTTTAACAGAATTAGTTGCTGGTGAGTCATAAATTAAAGCATTTTGTTCACCTCGCCCATTTTCTACATGATAATCAAGAGCTAAGTAGGCCGTGTTGAGTTTACCGCCTTCAAACCAACGATGAAATCCATTTTCATCCTGCGAAAGAATAATTTCTGGCTTTTTGAACCAAGCAATTTTATCGGCTTGTTCCGCCCAAAATTGTTCTTTGTTGGTGATACTGTGGTTATACTTTTCTTGATATTTCATTTTGTTCTGTTATCTTGTAAGCCATAAAATCCTCATTTCATTTTCGTATTTTCCGTCACTATATTTATTGCCAAAGCATTCACTTTTGCCACTAAAGCTCTGGTTGAAAATGGCTTCGTTACGTATAAATCCGCTCCGACAGCATAACCTTTCTCCATATCAATTTCCTTATTTTTGGCACTTAGGAAAATAACTTTAATATGTTCAAAACGGAGACTATTTTTGACCGAATGACATACTTCATACCCATCGACATTAGGCATCATAATGTCTAACAGAATGATTGAAGGCACTTCTTTTTCAATTATATCCATTGCCTCAGAGCCGTCACGGGCAATAAATACTTGATAACCTTCCTTTTTCATCAAAAATTCTAAGGACATTAAAATACTTGGCTCGTCATCTACGATTAATACTTTTATCAATTCTTTCATATCTTTTGTTGGTAGGCGGTTTATAGTAAAGGATGAATAGCAAGCAGCCATTGGAAAATAAATCATTAATTATCAAACACTTACATTTTATAAATTCACCTTTCATTTTTAACTATTTACTGACTTTTAAACAGCCGAAATCATAAAGGTAAATTTTGAACCTTTTCCTACTTGACTTTCTAGCCAAATTTGTCCGTTGTGAAGTTCTATTATTTTCTTAGAGATTGCCAATCCTAGTCCACTTCCCCTTGGTTTTTTAATAGTCTGGTCTTCTGCTTGAAAAAATTTATCGAAAATTAGACGATGAAATTTCTTATCAATTCCCGTTCCATTATCCTGTATACTCGTATATATCCAACCTTCCACATAATGCGTTGCAATCGTTATTTCACCTTTTTGAGCTTGGCAAAATTTAATGGCATTTGATAATAGGTTTACAACTACTTGAATTATTTTATCTTTATCGGCTTCAAATTTTGGAGCGAAACGGTCGGGTATGAAGATAATTTTAATACCTTTTTCTTTGGCTTGTTGATATAAAGTATCCACTGAATCTTTTATAATATCTTGAATATCAACTTCTTCCTTATTTAATTTCTGTTTGCCTGATTCATATTTCTCTAAATCTAAAACCTGATTAATTAATCTGCTTAAACGGTCAGATTCTTTGACGACTGTTCCTAAAAAATGCGCTCGTTCTTCAATTTCCATATCTGGATTATCAAAAACAATTTCTGATAAAGCTCTTATTGAAGTAAGGGGAGTGCGGATTTCATGAGCGACTGTTGTTAGGAAATCATCTTTCAATTTATCAGTACGCTTTAATATTTCATTAGCATCTTTCAGTTCTGAAGTGGCTTTTTCCAATTCAACGGATTTTTTTCTTAAACTCTTATTTGCCGATAATAATTCTTGCGATGATTTCAGAATGCTGATTACTTCTTCTGTAGAAATTTTTTCTTCTTTTGAGATGGAAGAAATCATAATTCGAGCCGATGCTGTGCCGACAACGCCAGCCAATAATTTCTCGGCGTAAGTTACTAATTGAGGGTCAGCTTTTTCATCTTTAAGATTAATTTTGTTCTTTTGAGCAAACAATCGAATTACTTTTTCAGAACGTTTCATTCCGAAAAAATTATTCAAAAGCAATTGAATGTCAGGAATATAAGCCGTTCCACGCCAGATTGATGAATTTACTATTTGTCCTGAATACTCAAAAATATCAACAAAAATAACTGCCTGATTATGTTCGATGGAAGAAGCCTTCGAGGTTATCGAAAAGTATGAATAACACCCTACATTAAAGAATAAACTCCAAAATAATCCGTGCGAAATATTGTCCATTCCTTCCAATCCAAAGAGCGAAAAAGGTTTCAAAAATTCGAGTCCAAATAAGCCATTATCCATTATTGATTTGGGAAAAAATCCTGTCCCTACCAATGAAGGTAAAACAAGGGTATAAAACCAAATTAAAGAACCCACAATCAAACCAATTAATGCTCCTTTTCTATTACCTCCTTTCCAAAAAATCCCACCAATAATGGCAGGTGTAAATTGAGCTACGGCGGTAAATGACACCATTCCAATAGAAACTAAAGAGTAATGTTCAGCGATTGTTTTATAATATAAATAAGCCAAAAGAATAATCATCACGATGGATGTCCTGCGAATATTATTCACCAAATTGCTCAGATTACCTTTAAATCTTTCTTGTAATTTTTTACTTTTCAAGACTACTGGCATCACTAAATTATTAGAAACCATCACACTAAGAGCAATTGTTTCAACAATAATCATACTGGTTGCAGCTGAAAACCCACCGATATAGGTAAATAAAGTGAGTATTTTCTGATTAAATTTTAATGGAATAGCCAATACATAACTATCAGGATTTACGTTTTGATTGGCAAATAAAATTTCACCGCCCAATGCCGTTGGAATCACAAAAATATTTATCAACAACATATACAAAGGAAACAACCACATTGCTTTATTGAGATGCCTTTCATTGACATTTTCCACGACCGCCACTTGAAATTGGCGGGGTAAAAACATGATTGCCGCCATCGAAAGAAAAATATGCCAAAACCAACTTGAAAAGTCTCCATCATTATTAAAAACAAACGCTTTGCTGAGGTCTGGAACTTGTGATACTTTCTGAAAAATATCACCAAATCCGTTAAAAACAAAGTAGGTTACGAAGATTCCAGTTGTCAAAAATGCCATCAATTTGATGATGGATTCAGCCGCAATTGCCGTCACCATTCCTTCGTGGCGTTCGGTGGAATCAATCTTGCGAGTTCCAAAAATAATCGTAAAAACTGATAAGGCTACGGCAATATAAAAAGGCAAATCTCTCCAGAATATATCATTCTCTTTATAGTTGTCTGAAGAACGGGCTACTATCAAAAAACTGCTCGAAATTGCTTTTAATTGTATGGCGATATACGGTAAAATTCCTGCAATACATACCAAGGTTACTAATACACCAAGCGTTGCATCTTTACCGTATCGAGAAGATATAAAATCGGCTATTGAGGTGATTCTCTGAACTTTACAAATTCTTATTATCTTGCGAAGCACTATCCACCAAATCGGCATCATGAGGGTTGGACCAATGAAGACTGACAAAAATTCTATGCCATTAGTAACCGCCCGACCTACCGACCCATAGAACGTCCAAGCTGTGCAGTAAACCGCTAACGAAAGGGCATAAATGTATGGATTTGTAACTAAACTTTTCCCTTTCTCTGCTTGCTTTTCTGCCCAATATGCCACCACAAAAAGGAATGCTAAATATAGAACGGAAGAAAATATTAATATACCGCTATTCATCTTTTTTACTTTCTTTACCTTCTTTTCTCAAAACACTAAAAATGGCTACTATTAATAATATCCAGACTAAAAATACATACATATATAAAGTAGGAATTCCATTTATACTTCCCCCAACATTGAAAATTGATAATATTGGAAAATTGAAAAGTATTAGGAATAATATGCTTATGAATATGAGTTTTTGTTCTTTCATGGGCTTGTGTCGCTCTGAGTAGTGAGCAATTATCTACGTTAATTTTGAATCAAGATTTAAAATTGCCTTTTTCCACACTTCACATTCAATAGTCCAAAACCCTTTGCTTAATTTGTACAATTTAACCAATTATTTAAACTATTTTAGAAATAATTAGCTATACTTGCTAAGAAAATATAGTTTTTAAAAGAAAATATGCCAAAAATCCTGATTACTCAAAGATTACTTGGCATATTTTAACTCAAACATCTATCCCTAAAACTACGTTTCAGTATTTTTTGGTGGAGATTAATCCTCTGTATTGTACTCTCCTGAAAGAGCATATTTGCCAAAAATCAATAATCCACCCGTTATGATAGGCGTGAGAACAATCATGATGATTATTCCAAACACTAAATCTTCTTGCTTGCCCGTGGCAAATTTTGGGAGACCTAATACTGTTATACCAAAATAGGCGACCACTAAGGCTAAAAGAATCCAAACGATTCCTAACATTTTTTTTATTGCGTTCATTTTTTTATGTTTTATCTATCTGATTCCCAGATTTTATGTTTTCAATACAATCGTTTATTCATGGCATTAAATTGAAATTTTTTCTTAATTTATGCCATGAATAAACTTATGATTTAATACCTACAAATTAATCCCTAACGCTTCTATCTTCTTTAATATAAATCAATCCAATTACAAAACAGATAGCTGCCACAATCATTGGATATTTCAAACCTTCCAAATATGGCTGGGCACTCACAACGGCTTGACCCGCTTTTTCAGCTACTGAATTAGCATCTTTTGCCGTCGTTACCAAATACGTTGCGATTGCTGGCATCAATCCACCAAAAATACCGTTTCCGATGTGGTAAGGCAATGACATTGACGTATAACGAATCTTCACAGGGAACATTTCAACCAAGAATGCAGCAATTGGACCATACGCCATCGTTACGAAAATCAATTGGATAAAAATCATCCAAATCAACGTCCAAGTATCAGAGTCATTAATTTTAATGGTTTTAGTAATGTCTGGTTTTGGTTGATCAGCTTCGGCTGCACCCGCAACGATAGTTACTTTCCTTACTTCCTTATAAGTCGCTCCGTCCACGTAAGATTTGTTCGTGGTCGTTGTAATCAATGAATCTGTAGTTGATTTTGGGGCTAATGCTCTTGTAGTTTCAACTTTTGTTTCAGCCGTAATCTCTTCCTTGTTCGCAAGATTCCCCGTCTGATACATTTTTTCATAAATCGGACGATAACAAACTACCGCCAACAACATACCCGCTAACATAATTGGCTTGCGACCTACTTTATCCGACAACCATCCAAACAGTACAAAGAACGGAGTTCCCATCATTAAAGCAATGATTAACAGTTTGTTAGCTTGGTCAAAATCAATGTTCATTATTTTCAAAAGGAACGTTTGAGCGTAAAATTGTCCAGTGTACCAAACTACACCTTGTCCCATCGTTGCTCCAAACAATGCCAGTAATACCATTTTGAAGTTCTCTTTTCTACCAAAAGATTCTTTCAAAGGATTCGTTGAAGTTTTACCTTCAGCTTTGGCTTTGGCGAACAGTGGCGATTCCGACATATTTTTCCGAATCAATACCGAAATATAAACCATGATAATTGATACTAAAAATGGAATTCTCCATCCCCAATCTTCCCAAGCAGCTTTTTCCATTGAATTTTTCGTAATCAAAATCACAGCTAACGAAATAAATAAACCTGCCGTTGCCGTTATCTGAATCCAAGAAGTCCAAAATCCACGCTGTCCTTTTGGTGAATGTTCAGCCACGTAAGTTGCTGCACCACCATATTCACCACCAAGAGCAAGCCCCTGTAATAACCTAAGTACCAATACTAAAAAGGGAGCAAAATAGCCAATAGTTTCAAATTTTGGTACTAAACCGATGGCAAAAGTAGCTCCTCCCATCAATACCAACGTAACCATAAAAGTATATTTACGACCAATCAAATCGCCTAATCGTCCAAAGAATAATGCCCCAAAAGGACGCACGACAAAACCTGCCGCAAAAGTGGCTAAGGTTGAAAGAAAGGCCGCAGTCGGATTATCTTTCGGGAAAAACTGGGTGGAAATAATAGTGGCTAAACTTCCGAAAATATAGAAGTCATACCATTCAATGAGTGTTCCCACGGACGATGCCCCAATGATAGCGGCTAATCCTTTGATGGATGTTTTGGGCTCTATTGCGTTTTCTACTAACATAATGATTGTTAAGGGTTTATTGTTAAGTGATTATTTTGGTTAAAAATTGTAAACCATTACGGCTGAAACACGACTATTTGTAGCGGTAAAAGGTCTTGAATTATCCGCCGTTCCTGGTTTAAAATCAATAGTTGTGGGTAAAGCACCATCTGCCGTTGGGATTAATCCTTGAATATCTGCCCATTTCATCATTGATAATTCGTATTCAAGAGCGAACTTCATTTTACCCGAATAAAAATCAACTCTTGGCGAAATTCTCAACATATTATCGAAAGTACGACCCGTTCCCGTGCTTACTCCCCTGCCTTGGAAGGCTAATGTTCCTGCTTTTATACTCGAAGCAACAATTGAATTTCCTAATCCCATATTCTGTAAATACCCTATAAAAATGGCAGGTTGAATCTTTTTAGAATTTGTTGAGATTAATTCACCCCACATATTCATCTGATTTTGTGCCTCGTATTTCCATTCGCCTGTGGTGGCGTCTCTGTATTCTGCAAAACCGCCTACACCCACATATTGAGTATAGCTTTGTCCGTATGTTGTGTGGAATTTTGCGGTAAGTTTGCTCGTTGTCAATTTTGCGTAAGCCAAAAAGTTGAGCGTAAACAAATTTGAGCTAATGTTTTTCTGAATATTTCCCGTTCCAGTTCCACCGTAAACACCTGTACTTGTATTTTTGGTATCGGTAATTCTTGGACTCAACGTATTTCCTTCCAACCCAACCGATGCTAAAAACGTTTTATTTTCAAACGTTAATTGTGATGCAAATGCAGGAAGTGTAGCAAATTTTTGTGCATCCACGCCAGAGCCTACTGCGAATGTTCCTGCGGGACTAAATGCTGCTAAATCATAGCCAAAAATCATTCCCATCAATGATACATCTTTCCCTATTTTTGAAGTATAACGTACCTGTGGAACGAATGAAAAGGGATTAAAAGGAATTCCTGTATTAAAATTAGCCGTTCCTGGAAAACATTTTACAATGAAATTGGGATTCCAAAATTGTCCTATCATCAATTGCGATTTTGTCCAATCCATCGCCACAAAAGCATGACGAAGACGTAATAAATTTTCAGTTCCACTGCCAGACCCAGCCGTTCCGTTGCTTATTCCAAAGAAATCTGTTTCCAAAGTTCCCGAAATCTTCGCTCCAAAAGCTGTAATTCCCCCCATTCTTACTCCCAGACGAGTAACAATTGCCGAATATCCCAATTGTGGAATTGCATTGGCATCATCATTCGGATTTGTCGTTAAAGCCGTTCCATTTCTCGTCGGAAGATTCGTAGCGTCAGAAGGATACACATCCAAAACGCCATCTCTCAAATCAAGATTTCTGCGAGAGTTTAAGTAAATATCATTCCTCAAAAATCCATATACTGTAACCTTTTGTTCGGCAGGCGGTACTGTTGGTGCATCTGCGACTGCATTATTGGTGGTAACAACAGGTACTTGTTGAGCAAAAGTTTGGGTGTGAGCCAACACTCCGCCCATCAGATAGAATAATAGTTTCTTCATGGTAACAATGGTTATCTTATGGTTTTGTTTTGTTATATTCTGTACAAAAAAATATTGATTTTGTACAATTGTGAAGCAAAGGTTATAAAAAAAACTATACTATCAATAGCTCTGGTATATCAATGCTATTTTAGTATAGTTTTTTACTTTTTACTTCAATAAAACCTTTAAAA
>JANXRS010000312.1 GCA_025356745.1 Arcicella sp. | reverse complement strand
TGTGCTGAATCTTATGCCCGTGTAGGTATGGCAGTTGCGGATGCGTTTCGAGATTGTTGGAAATGGAAATATCAATTTTTTTCCGAACGTCCTAATACTTTTATTCCAGAACATATCAACCGCCAATGGGATTCCTTTTGGCCCGACCCTCCTTTCCCCGCTTTTCCATCGGGTCATGCGATTCAAGCGGCAGCAATGGCAACAGTTTTGACAGATTTATACGGAAAATCCTTTGAATTCACCGATTCAGCCCACGTGGGAAGGAAACGAGATGAACAAAGAAATGCTGATTTTAAGGCAAGACACTTCAATTCATTTTGGGAAGTAGCCACAGAAACCGCCAATTCACGATTTTACGGTGGAATTCACTGCCCACAAGACAATGAGGCTGGTTTGGAAAAAGGGAAAGAGATTGGAGAGAATATAAATGGGTTGAGATGGAGGAGGTAATTACTAAAAAGGAAAACTCATAATTAACTTTACATTTATGCTACTAAATTTTATCTATTCTTTATTTTTTGGGTTAATTGATTTGATCATATTCTCACTATTAACCAAGAATATAAAACTGCCTAATTATGTCCTCAAAACAGGAATAATTTTACTAATCATCTTCATCATTTTAAACTCATTTACAATATTCAAGTCCGTTCAGTATTACCAATTCGTTATTTTACTATATTTTAGTTTAGGGCTGATAATTTTACATTTCATGTCAGAATTTCAAATAAAAATCTTCAAGAAAAGGGTAGTACAAAATTCTGAAATCTCTCCCCGAATAACTGAAAGATATTTTAAGGCTGTTGATTTCATAAGATTAAAGGTAATATATTTTATGACTTATGCTTTTCAACTTTTAGCAATCTGGGAAAATCTTCCTATGCAATAATAACATGATACAGAACGCAATAAAAATATTCTCACTTTGCCTTTTTTTCGTTACTTTTTCCAACGCCCAAAAAACCTTTAAAGACGTAACAAAACAGGCAGGAATTAATCACCAATTCCAAGTTTATGAAGGAATGTTTGGGGGCGGGGCTTGTGTGCTTGATTTTGATAATGACGGCTTTGAAGATATCTTTCTTACGGGTGGAATGAATAACGATATTCTCTATAAAAACAATGGGAATGGCACTGGTTCGTCGCCACGATTTACCAATGTTTACGAAACTTCTGGATTGACAATTTCTAAGAAATTTGTAACTCAAGGAGCAACAGCTGCAGACGTAAATCGTGATGGATTTGTGGATTTATTCGTGACGACTATCACCACAAAAGGCAAAAAACTCCCTGTGCCAAGAGCAATGAACCTACTGTTTCTAAATAACGGAAATGGCACTTTCAGAGATGCAACAAAGGAATATAAACTTGACCAATTAATCTCATTCAGTACCGCTGCCAGTTTCGGAGATTTCAATGCTGATGGTTTCCCAGACTTATACGTGGGTAATTATTTTAATGATTTTAAAGGCGAATTAACGGTCATCAATGATGCAACCATTGTGGGAGCTACCCAAACTTCAAAAGGGTATTTATTGCTAAATAAAGGCGGTAAATATTTTAAAGATGTGTATGAAGACTACGGATTAAACTACAAAGGTTTTGGTTTTGGAGGTGTTTTTACTGATTTTGATAATGATGGCGACCAAGACCTTATCATCAATCACGATTTTGGGTATAAACGCACGCCCAATCTTTTATTGGAGAATAAAGGTTGGCGAAAAACCTTTAAAGATGTTGGGGTTAATTTAAAAATGGATTTAAAAATCAATTCGATGGCAACAGCTGTGGGTGACTATAACAATGACGGTTTGATGGATTACTATTTTACTAATATCCGTTTCAATCATTTTATGGTAAATCAGGGTGCTGGAAAACCATTTATTGATAAAACCCAAGAAGTAGGATTAATGAATTTTGCCATTAGTTGGGGAACAAATTTCGCCGATTTTGATAATGACGGAGATGTAGATTTATACGTTTCAAACGGTGATTTAAACCCAAATTGTGTTCCGATGGCTGATTTTTATTTTGAAAACGACAAAGGACATTTTCAAGAAAAAGCTTCTTTTGTGGGCTTAAACGACTACGGAATTGGGCGAGGATCAGTTGTTTTTGATTATGATAAAGATGGTGATTTAGACGTTTTAGTAGTCAATCAAAAAGCCATTTTAGCGTATCCAGTTGAATCCGTTACGCATTTATATCGCAATGATTCTCCAAAAGGAAATTGGCTAAAAATCGCTTTAAAAGGCACTCAAGCGGAAAGTCATGGTTTGGGTTCAAGAATTGAAGTTGTAGCAGGAGGCAAACACATGATTCGAGAAATTGATGGTGGAGGTTCAAGTCATATTTCTCAAAATTCAACAATTGCTCACTTCGGATTGGGGACAGCTACGGTTGTAGATTCTATCATTATTACTTGGACAGGAAGAAAACAACAAGTTTTAACCAATCAAAAAATCAATAAATTTATTACCGTTAAAGAAAGCCCTGCCAGTCCAACTTTTATCTGGGTATGGCTTTTAGGAGTAATCAGCCTATTTTTTTTAGGTTTCCTATTCTGGATAATAAAAAAGAGAATGTCAAATTGACATTCTCTTTTTTATTATCCGATTTCAATGTCAATTAATATTCCCAGAGGTTATGTTCCATCTCCATCAATTTATATTCTAATTGCTGAGACTGGATTAAACCTTGTTTTGAACCTCCATAAATGGTATCCAAGTCATCATCTTTTGAGTTACCTTTCTTCGTTAAACGAGCATGAAATAAACGTAAATCGAAGGCATCAGCCATATTTTTATGTTGTGCTTCATTTTGTTCATTATACCAAACACAATTTGGGTTACTACGGAACAATTTATCTAAATCTTTATATCTAAATGATCCAACATTCTTATCAAAACCTGCCGTTGTCATATTGGCAGGGATAATTATGGTAATTGATTGAATATCATAGTACAAACGTGAACGTTGTTTATCAAAAATAGCATCTTCACGAATTTCTAAGATTGATAATTGTTTAGCATAATATAAGTCACTCGCTGTTGAAACTACAGGTTTCTGAGCAAATGGGTCATTTGCAGTTGATGGTGTCCCCCCTGCTACAAGTGGTGTTTTTGGTTTTGGATCTCCCCAGCCGTCATCAACTCCTGTTGTTGCACCAGTTGCAGTTTCATTGCCAAATCCAGCAGCTTTTTCAGCATCAGATAAAGCATTATCATTCCCTATATTTTCCATTACCAAATTCTTCAAGAAGTCCTCTTTCGTAATTTTGGTTTTCAAGGAATCATTTTTATAAGGTTGCAAAACACCGCTTTGCACCCATTCCATTAAATATTTTGTAATTTCATTCCCTTTCGAAAAGAAGGGCTGATTTTGCTTTTCGTTCAAATCCATCCGTCTCCACAAACGTTGTTTCCACATAATGTTCGATTCGTCAATTGGACGAACTGAGTCTGGATTTTTACCTTTATTGTCTTTTTCTTGGGCTGAAACCCATGTGCTGGTCGTCAATGACAAAAGAGCGATACCTGCAATTTTACTAAGATTTTTCATACAATTATGGAATGACAAGTTTTACAATTAATTGATTTTCAAAGATTTGTAAACTTATTTTTACATATTTTGAATAACGAAAAGCGTGAAAAAATATTTTAGTTTAATGGAATGTTTTTAACAATTGTTATTGGAGTAGTTTCAACCGTTCCACGGAAATTTTGTCTTTGAAAAGAACGTACTTCAATATAATAACGGTCACCTGCTTGCGCATTTTGAGATAATGAGCTAATATTTCCTCCACCTTGGAGCGTAACCTCTCCTACTCTTTTACTACCTCTAACCAAAGAAACCGAAACTTCTCCTGAACGATACTTTGCATCTTCTGGATTGGTTGACTTAAATGACTCTTCAGCAATAACACGAGCTTCAATACTTCTCAAACCTGCTGCACTTGCACCACGTTTTTCATCTAATTCACCCCCATTACCAAATATTCTAATTTCTGGTTTTGGTATTCTACGAACCCTAAATTTCTCAACACCCAACAAAATACCTCCATTATTAATATTTAATTCAACCGAAGTTCCACTTGGCACAACCGTAATTTTTCCAGCACCGCCACCTGCAATAACTTCACCGCCAGTTGCTGTAATGTTTGGTTGCCATAAAGCTCCTAATCCTGGACTTACGATACTCAATTTATTCGCACAAGCTAGATACAAAGGAGGTAAACTTCCTGATTCAATATTATAAGTTGGCTTCAATACAAAATATTCTTGATCAACATTTCTTGTTTCAGCACCATTTGGTCCGTTAAAAGAGATAGACGCTGTATAGGTTTTTCTTGAAAGACCACGACCATCATACTGACCACCTTGTGCCTTAAACTTAATTTGTCCTTTACCATCTTTTACTGGAACAGATGAACCATTAAAACTCATTCTTGGTGTAATTCCAGAAGAATAGGCGGCAATAAACATTTCAGCTTCGTAGTCCATACCCGCAACAACTGTATTAGATTTTGCTGATACCATTGCTAAAATTCTATCAAACTTAATATCTTGCAGACCAATTTTACGAGCTAATTCTCCCAAAATTGTACTTTCATGACGACGAACCTCTGATTGTTTCTGACTTAAAGTTGCCAAAGCTGCTGGAACTGGTGTTTCTGCAAAATTTAATTCTGAAAAATCTTTATTTTTATTATTGGCATCTTTTGAAACAGCAGGATCTTCACTTCCTGACATTGCCAAAGGTTCAATTTTCATACCTTTATCAGCATATTTTGAAATTTTAGTTACGTAAGTATCTAACTGATTTTTTAAGTTGTATGCCAAACCTTGTTTCTTACCACCAATCATAATTTCATAAACTTCCTCGGTTTCTTTCAAACCCACCAAAGCACCTGTTTCTTTATCATAACCACCCGTTTTATCAATAATTTGACTTTTCAGATTGTCCATCTCACCCACCATTTCATCAGCCAATTTATGTACTTCCTGTGCCTGTGTGATATACTGAGCATCATTCGCTTGATTTGAAGAACGTTTTAACAATTCTTTCATTCCTTCAATAATGGCAACATTTTTTTGAACAGACGAAGTATTTGCCGTCTCTAAACTATTATTCAATAATACAAATTTTTGTAAAAGGGCATCACTTACCTGCAAAGCAAGTAGGGCTGTTAGCACCAAATACATCATCCCAATCATCTTCTGACGGGGCGTTTCTTTCATTCCTGCCATGTTATTATGTGCTTATAGGATTTTTGTTTTAGTTTAAGTTTATTTTTAAGATATGAGGTTGTAAGTATTGAGGTATGAGGTGAAAAATTACTACCTCATACCTCATATCTCATACCTAATTACCCTTTCATTGCTGACAACATACTTCCATAAACATTGTTTAATGAAGTTAAGTTGGTCGTCAATTTAGATAATTCTTGCTTAAACTGCTGAGTATCCTTACTTGCATCAGACATATTTTCCATAGCAGTGGTTAAGTTACCATAGAAAGAATTCATGGCTTTCAAATGCTTGTTAGTATCTTGTAATTCTAATTCATAAACTGCATTCAAAGCTCCCATATTCTGAGTAACTTTCTGAAACTGAACACGATATTCTTTCGCATCTTGTGAAGCATTGGCCATCTCGCCCATTGCGTTCATCGTTAGTCCATAAGACTTATTCATTTCAGTCATTGTACTTGCGGCAGTCCTTACATTCTTTGCATAGTCATTTGTTGCAACGGTTGCATCAGTAATATCACCAATCTTAGAAACGGTATCAGTTAAAGATTTCATTCCTCTTCCTAAATTCTCAAAAATGTCTGGCGTAACTTTAGCATTTGCTAACATCTCATCCATTTTAGCGGTTAATCCAGTTCCTGATGTTGAAACAGTACTTCTTTTGGGCAATTCTCCACTAAAATCTTTTGATAATTCAGGATAGACTCTTTCCCAATTATAGTCTGTACTCGATTTCATCGTTAAATATAGAACTCCGTACATAATAAAAATACCTACTTCAGTAAGCATACCAAGCATTAACCATTCGTTTGCGTTATTCCAATGAAGGATTTTCGCTAATGCTCCAAAAATTACTACTGCGGCTGCAAAACTTGCAATGACGTTTACGATTTTTTCCATTGTGATTAAGAAGATAATTTTGTTTTAAAGACTAATACCTGTTTATTAAATTGTGATTTTTGAGTTAAGAATTAATACAAAATTTATTCTATCATTATCTCAAAATTAAGCGAGGGAACTTTTTCGTATATCACGATTGAATTCCCTCGCCTGTTATGTTAATGTTGTTATAATTTAATCATTAAAATGTTTATTCAATTATCTCAATTAAATTTTCTAATTAATTACTTAAACTCTTTTCCTGAAGAACGACCTAAATGGTTCATAGCACAACGGAAACCAATATATGAACGTTTTTTATTTTCGTATTCATAAGAACGTGTACCTGTCTCCAAATAATACGCAACGTCTTTCCAAGAACCTCCACGAATAACTTTACGTGGCTCGTCTTTATCATCATTCAAAGTATTCAAATCCCAAGTAATTGCTACTGAATTATCTGCATAAGCATCTTTTGTCCATTCAGCCACATTTCCTGCCATATTATACAAACCATAATCATTTGGATTAAACATATTTGCTGGTGCGGTGTAAGCATATCCGTCAGCATCATAATTTCCTCTATGTGGTTTAAAATTGGCTAACAAACAACCCTTACCATTGGCAACGTAAGGATTTCCCCAAGGATATTTAGCTGATGCTTTTCCACCTCTAGCTGCCCACTCCCATTCTGCTTCCGATGGTAAACGGAATCTTGGTGAAATATACTGACCTTCTGATGTACGAAAATCATTATAAGCCTTTGTTCTCCATTCACTAAAATACTGAGCAGCAGTCCAACTAACACCAACTACTGGATACATATCAAATGCAGGACTTGAAAAATAATACTCAGTCATTGGGTCACCATTGTGATAAGAAAAGTCTTTACTCCAAACAGCTGTATCAGGATAATATTCAGCTAATATTTTTTCTTCTCCAATAACAGAAATTGAATCCTTCATTAGCACATCTGTAAATTGACGGTATTCGTTATTTGTAATTTCAGTATCGTCCATGTAGAATTGAGCAACCGTTACACGCTTGTTGAAACTCACTGACGAAGCAGTAACGTCTTCATCTGCTTGTCCCATCATATATGAGCCAGAAGGAATCAACACCATTCCAAACGGAGTGGTTTGTTTCCAACCTTTACGGGCAGTTGCCACAACCTCACCATTGACCATACCAACGTCTTCTTTCTTAGAACTTCGGCTACTTTTACCGCCTTTGCCTTTTCCTTTGGAGGCTACCTCACCTTTGCCTTTACCACTTCTTGTTTTGCTACTGGCAGTTGATTGACCTTTACTCTTGCTTCCGCCAGAGCTACAACTTTCCAAGAACAACACAGGAATAACTACCAAAAGTAGCAAAAATGATTTCCTGAAAATTCCACCGTGATTCATCGTGTTATAAACTTTTTTGAATGATACCTGTATATTATTTAGGTCTTATGACTCAAACTTGATTGTATGCTTATTATATTGACTAAAGTAAAGCCTAACCTATCTTTTACAAAATCTAAAATACCCTAAAATATGTTAAATTTCCTTAAAAACGTGAGGTCATATCTATTTATTATATAAACAGAACAACAAAGATAAATATTTTTTTGTGTTGTCTATCAATGAATTATTGTTTTTCACAATAAACCTTAATGTGTAAATCTTGGAGTACGCACGGGGGTTTTCTTTCCTGCTAAAAGCCTTGGGGCGGGAATGGCGTAACTTAACATGATTTCGTGCGATAATGGAGCTTTGGCAACTACTCCCACAGTAGTTAAATCTAAGGAATATCCTAATCGTAATGCATTGTTATTTAACATCGAAATTCCTGCAATAATAATGCCCGCATCCTTTAAACGATACGAACCGCCGAGCCAATATTTATCCAAATAAGTAAAGATTGCTCCTCCTTCCAAAACATTCGTATTAAAATCTGTTTTCCATAGTGCCATAGGAGTTACTTTGATGTCATCATTTAGGTAATAATCATAACTTGCATTTAAATTTAGCACTTGTTTAATGATATAAGCACCAGATTTATCAGTCCCAAAACTATAACTTGGCGAATTTACATGGTTCAAACTCGCTCCGATTTGATAATTAGCTGCCTTATAGATAGCACCTACTGAAAAATCTGCTTTTGTTTGATTTACACTTCCTGTGAGAGCATCAACTACTGGGTCACCTGCTTCACGGGGGCGGAATTTCGAGTCAAATGATTTGGTATGAAAACCACCTTTTGCTCCAACTGATATGACTCCACCATTCGATAATCCAATCTGATAAGAGTAAGATAAGAGCATATTTTGATAGCCCGAACCCGACGGTGTTTTATCATTAACAAATTGAATGCCGATTCCACTGTGCAAGCCATTTAAAGGCATGGAAGCTGTAAAAATTTGTGTTCCTAACGACCCATTTCCATCAAAAGTAGTCTGATAATCAGTCCATTGATTACGGTAATGCAATTGAAACCGTGCAACACCGTCTAAGCCAGCAGCAGCAGGATTAATATACAATGGATTAAACATATATTGACTTAGTTGAGCATCTTGTTGAGCAAAAGTGAAAGTGCTTGAAAAAGTAAATATTGTAAGGAAAATATATAGTAATTTCTTTTGCATAATGTTTCAGAAAACGAAATGGTGAAAGTCTTTCAGTTCAAAAATAGTAAACAATTCTAACATACGCTAAAAATAATCGTCTGGATATTTTTAACGTTAATTATTAGCTATTTGTTATGAGATTTTTATAATTTGAGTATAGAGGCTTATTGGCGTTCAAGCAAGGGGTACTTTAACGAATAACTTAGGATTTTGAATGAGTAACTTAATAAGGTTATATCGTAAATTTCACCAAAAAAAATCCTGTAAAACACCATCGTTTTACAGGATTTTTTATCATTCTACATCTTATCAAAAACCATTGGCCTTTTTGATATATAATTCCAAAGCTCCTGTCATGGATGGTGCATTTGGAAGGGGTGCTTGAATATCAAGGATTAAACGTGCTTCAATAACAGCTTTTGCTGTGGTGGGTCCGAAAGCAGCAATACGAGTTTTATTCTGCTTAAAATCTGGGAAATTGTGCATCAATGAAGTTATTCCTGATGGACTAAAAAACGCCACAATATCATACGTAACTTCTTCTAATTCAGACAAATCAGATGAAATAGTTTCGTACATTACGGCTTCTGTCAAATGCAAATCATTAGTTCCCATAAAGCCAGGAATATCATTTGTACGTTTATCAGAACAAGGAAACAAGAATTTTTCAGTCTTATGTTTCTTAATTAATTCTAATAGTTCAGCCGCTGTTTTCGTGCCTGTAAAGATTTTACGTTTACGAATAACAATGTATTTCTGTAGGTAATTAGAGGTTTGTTCAGTAATACAAAAATATTTCATATCAGCAGGTACTTCAATACGTGCTTCTTTACAAATTCTAAAAAAATGGTCTATCGCATTACGACTAGTAAAAATGATGGCTGTATGCTCAAGAACATTAATTTTTTGCTTACGAAATTCTTTGTACGGTACTCCTTCAATCTCAATGAATGGGCGGAAATCAACCTTAATATCGTATTTTCGAGCCAACTCAAAATAGGGTGACTTTTCGTCTGTTGGGCGGCTCTGCGTAACTAAAATACTGGTTACTTTGGTTAATCTGTCTGGATGTGCGGTTACTATGATTTCGCTCATACTCAATGCAGTTAAACTGGGATTATAATTGTGGGGCTAATCTTTACTGAATGAATTGCTTTGGTTTACATCTTTACTCAATAAAATATTTTATTGAATTACTCAAAAATTAAAGGGCAAAACGTATGCCCACAATCAAAGGGATTAATTCAACAATGCAAAGATACGAAAATAAATATAAATTTTTTAGTGTCGTCATCTTATTTATCGTAAAGTATAACAGTGCTAATCGTGCAATAAAGAACAAGGAAATAGGAATTGACAAGTATTTTTCAGCATTTTTTACAATTTCTGGAATAGAAACTGTGCTAAGTGTTAAGACAATTAGAATAACTAAAAAGAACAGACTTGATGCTTGAATAATTTTAAAATAGTGAATATTGGTAATGTTATCAAGGCGGTAAAGGTTGGATAATACTCGAAGAACCCAGTACTTTAATACCAAAGATGCAAAAACGATGATGGATATTTCTAAAAAGTTGAGCATTAATGCACCCAATGTTTCACCTTCATTAAGAATATTACTAGCGGAAAAAAGGTCGGTTTTTTCGTGGGTAATTAACATGAAAATAAAGCCTAATGTTAGACTTAGACTTACTATAAAAAATATATTTCCTAAGTCAAAGGGTTTATTAACTACAAAAGAATCATCTCTTTTACTGATAGTCAATAAATCTCTGGGACTAAAAAAACGTTCAAAAGATTTGGGTTGAAAATTGTATAGGAAGGCATAAAAACAAACTAATAGAATTAAACCGACCACAAAGAAATTTTGAAAAGGGGAAATATCCCTTGGTAAAATTGTTAGTAACGATTCATTCATCTCAATGGCTTTTTGGGATTTAGAGATTTTATTACCAATCTGAAGAGATAAATCTTCTACATTAGTGTTCGTCCCGTAGATTGTTAAAAATAACTTAGTCTTTCCAAAAATATTTTCCAAGCTGTCAATATCCAAAACTACTAGCGTTGAGATAAGAAGTTTTTTCTGTAATGAAGCATCAATAAAAAGATAATTTTCTTTTTCTGAACGATAAAGAATTTTATAACCTTTATAATTTTCTATGTCAAAAAATAAGCTGAATGAATTGTATCCCTTATGTTGCTCTCGTACATAAGGCACATAAGCTTTATAACGCTCATCAAAAACTTGCCAATCATCTTGATAATCGTGGACGATATAAAAGGATTTATCAGCACTTAATCCTCCCTTTGCTATTGAATTATTTGGCAATAAACAGTAGAAAGTTAGCAGGAAGAAGTAAACAGTTTTTATGCGAGAAAAGATTTGAAAATTTGTTTTTTGAAGGACATTATTATTTATTCTCAATATAAAAAATGTCAAAATAGAAACCCAATAAGATTTTATGAATCCTTTTAAGTTTCTGTAATCAATATGAAGCGTTGTAATATTCAATGATGGGAGTCGTTTGATGCAAAATTACGAAAAATCAGTTACAAATAGAAGTTGTAATTTGTTAAGTCATTAAGTGGTCAAGTTTATAAAAAGTAAGCAGCTAGTCTTTCTACAAAAAAGGAAGGCTTCGTTCAAAACGCTACGATTAGGACACAGAATTGTTTATCTTTATTTATTTTTTAAAATGATACTAAAATGTTTAGAAAAAGAATCTTCGCACGTTTTGATAGTTTTTTAAAAAAATGACGGTCAAACAAAGTGTTGTCATCCATCAAATTGCTGATAATCAATCTGAGCAACGAGCCTATTATCGCTTATTGGATAATGAGAATTTACATCTTTCTGATGTAAAATCGTTTCTGTATTCAGACTGTTCGGCACAGGCTTCTTCTGGGGGACATTACCTATTAATTCAAGATACCACTCAGCCTAATTTCGAAAAGAATAGGTCAAATATAAGCAATGCTGATGGATTGGGGGTAATTGCTGATAATAAAAGTCTTGGTTTCTTCTTGCATCCGAGCCTGTTAGTGGATGCCAATGATAAACGAAGTTTGGGTTTTATAGACATTCAAACGTGGTCAAGAGAAGTCAATACGCTGACCAAATTGGAGCGAAAACATCGGGTAAACACGACCCCCATAGAGGACAAAGAGAGCTTCCGTTGGATAAGTTCGATTCAAGCCTCTAAACTGCGTTTGCCCGGTGATTGTCATTTGACTTGCCTTAGTGATAGGGAAGGTGATATTAGTGAGTTGTTCATCCGTATTCCTGACCAGCATACTGATTTATTGATAAGAAGTAATGATAATCGTTGTTTGAAAGGGGGGATAAAACTCTTCGACTATGTAGAGAATTTACCCTTTATGGGTTCTTATGAATTAAAAATTACTGGCGATAAGAGAATTAACCGTCAATCCAGAGTTGCCAAAATAAACTTAAAATATAGTCCAGTAACCTTAGCTCCTGCCAAATCAAAAGGGAAAGAAATTGAGGTATATGTGGTCGAAGCCAAAGAAGACCCTTCGACTGTACCCACCGGAGAAGACCCTATTCATTGGCGACTTTTGACCACTCACCAAGTAGAAAGTCTGCAACAGGCTTGTCTAATGATAGATTATTACAAAGAGCGATGGTTAATTGAACAAGTTTTTAGGTTACTTAAAAATAAGGGCTTACAAATAGAAAACTCCCAAATGGAAACGGGTAAAGCCTTAATTTGTCTGACCATAATGGGTTTATATGTGGTCAATAAGGTCATGATTTTACATAATGCCTCAAAGGAAATATTGCCCATAGCCATCAAGGATAGCTTTTCACAGCAAGAAATGGCTTGTTTAAAGAGTTGTAATAAAAAGTACGAAGGAAATACAATCAAACAAAAAAATCCCCATCCAGATGATTCTCTCCAATGGATATATTGGGTCTTATCTCGAATGGGGGGATGGAAACCGCACGAAAAAAATAATGCAGGAGTTATCAGTATTTTCAGAGGGTACAACTATTTCCAACAAATTTTGGAAGGTTGGCAGATGGCTAATAATTCTGTGTCCTAATCGTAGCACTTAAAATGAAGTCTTCCTTATTTACTGTTCGCTGTCCACTAATTCCCTATTTTTTATGCTCTTGCTCATAATGTTTACGAAGCATATCCTCGC
>JANXRS010000304.1 GCA_025356745.1 Arcicella sp. | reverse complement strand
AAAATTTTATCATCAGGATGTCCTGCTTTTCGATGCCATTTTCCAGCATATTTTTCGGGTAATTCAGTCGAAACTCGCTGATAATAAAAGCCTTTCAATGCTCCAATTGCCACTTTTTGGTGTATATTTGGCTGAATTTCAAAACTATACGAAAAGCCAATGGAAGGAATCCCTACCACGAATTTTCCAGTTTTTTGTAAAGCTGAAAAATCCGCAAGTTGCGTTGTTTTCTGAGAAATAGCGTTAATTCGTTGTGAAGAAAGTTTGCCCTTAAATACCGTATCTTTTTCATTTTCATTTAATACAAAAAAAGATTCTTGTTTATCTCCTACCCAAATCGCAATTTTTTGAGCCTTTGGATAAAACCCAATTTGATTCAATCTGATATTAGTATTTTGACAAAAGACTCTTGAATTTTGGCTTATCGAAATGATAAAAATGAAGCAAAATAGTTTTAATTTTTTCATCGTAAATAGAAATATTTTAGATAAAGATTCTCACAATATTATTTGCACAGATCTACCACAATTGATGCACAGATTTTTTGATAAATTTATTGTAAATGGCATTTACTTTAGTGAGTTCTTCTTCTGCCAAATTTGGAAAATTCAAAGCATCTACATTTGCCGAAACTTGCCCAGGTTTTGAAGCCCCAGGAATAATTGTACTGACTGCTTCGTGTTGCAAAATCCAACGCAATGCCATCGGAGCTAAATTGGTATTTTCAGGAAATAGTGCTTTCAATTCTTCCACTGCTGCAAGTCCAGTTGCATAATCAATTCCTGAAAATGTTTCGCCTTTATCAAATTTCTCACCATTTCGATTAAAATTCCGATGGTCACCTTCGGTGAAAGTTGAATTACTTGAAAATTTACCTGTCAATAATCCACTCGCTAAAGGAACTCTCACAATTACGCCCACATTTTTCTTCTGAGCTTGCTCAAAAAACAGTTCCGCAGGTCGTTGACGAAAGACATTGAAAATAATTTGTACAGATGTTACATTATCATATTCGATACCTTTCAACGCTTCTTCGACTTTTTCAACGCTAATGCCAAGGTTCAAAATTTTACCTTCTTCTTTCAATCTATCAAATAATTCAAATATTTCTGGACGATAATAAACCTCTGTAGGTGGGCAGTGCAATTGAATCAAATCCAAGGTTTCAAGTCCGATATTTTTGAGACTATTTTCCACAAATTTCCGTAAAACTGCGGGTTGGTAAGCCTCATTGGTGTGCGGATTTAACTGACGACCACATTTTGTGGCCACATAAATTCTTTCAGAACGACTTTTTACAAATCGCCCAACGGCTTTTTCACTTTCTCCATCGCCATAAACATCGGCAGTATCTATAAAATTAATGCCCGAATCAACCGCAGCATTTAATATTTCATCAGCGGTAGTGTGGTTAAAATTATCACCCCATTTTCCGCCAACTTGCCAAGTTCCAAGGCTAATTTCTGAAATTTCAAAGCCTGTTTTTCCTAATTTTCTGTAATTCATGTGTCAATATTAAGTTTTTGATAGTTGTCTTGTGTCCTGTGTTGTAATTTGAAAATGAGTTCTTCGCTTAAAGTAATGGCTCAAATTATCCCAACTAAATTGTGTTTTTAATAGTCAGACCATAACCATTAAATTTTCAAACACTATTTCGATTCTTCAAAATTTTACTCACAAAATCCCAAGCTACAACTCCTGCCGTTACCGAAATATTCAAAGAATGTTTTGTACCATATTGGGGGATTTCTAAGCAAAAATCAGCTTGCTCAACTACTGCCTGATTAACCCCAAAAACCTCATTGCCAAACACAAAGGCATATTTTTGATTCTTTACTGGTTCAAAGCTAAGCAAAGAAACACTATTTTCTACTTGTTCAACCGCCGCCACAATTACGCCTTCTAACTGCAATTTCTTTACGAGAGAAAGTACATCTTCCACGTGTTCCCAAGTAACAGTTTCGTCGGCACCCAAGGCAGTTTTTTGAATTTCTCGATGCGGAGGCGTTGCCGTAATACCACACAAATAGACCTTTTCAACTTTGAAAGCATCACCCGTTCTGAAAACAGAACCGATGTTGTTCATACTTCTAATGTCATCTAAAATCAAGGTGTATGGAAATTTTTCAACCTCTTTAAATTCCTCTGTGGAGAGACGATTTAACTCGTCCATTGATAATTTTTTCATTTATTTTTAATTCATTCATTCATTCATGGCATGATTCAAAATCATGCCATGAATATTTTACACTTAATCACCTATTTTTCCTCAGTTCCTCATCAACAAATTGCTGCCATTTGTGTTGTCCCAAAACATTAATACTATGATTACTTTCGTCATCATATTCCTTTTGCAAACGGTTAATTTCTCGATACATTTCGATAAAAAGTAACTGTAACTCACTGTCATAGTTATCAACCGTTAAAATTTGATAGGCTTTTTGTTTAAAGCGTTCTACGACAATTTTCGTGATGTCAAAATGGACTTGTTCGTGGGCAATACTATATCCAGAAAGACCGCTTGAAGAAGTCCAAGAGCCACTTTTGAGCATATAAGCTTTCATTTGTAATTCAATATTTAGGACTCCCTTCTCTAATTTTAAAGGAGCAAAGTATTCAAAATTAGTAAAAATTTGAGCGGAATATTTGGTAAATTTGGGCATAGTTCCCGTAAAATCTGCCCAACTCATCTTGCGATTAGGCGACCAGAAAATAGTATCTCCCTTTTCAGGACTTTCTATTTGATAATCTGGATTTAAAACCAATTTTAACGATTTTATCAATTTCGGATTTTTATCATAATTTTCTTTCATCCATCCGTCAAAATATATCACTGATTTTTCGATTACTTTGCTCAGTAAAGTTTCATAATTATTGTAGTCTCCCTGCGTGCGATTGAAGGTAATAGCCGTCTGAAAATCAGTTAATTTTATTTCGCTTGTGTCTCGTTGAAAACTGTAAGTAACCTTGATTTTACACTTACCCGTAATTTTTGAATTAACTTGGTTTTCATCAATTGATAGCTCTTCGATTTTAAAGATAATAGGATAATTAGACGAGTCTTTTATAAATAATTTTGAGAAATGATTTTGTAAGGATTTAAACGTTCCACCATTCAATTTTAGCGTCTTTTGGGTCTGATTTTCACCATAAACAAAACCGACCTTCACCTTGTCTTTCCGTTCATCAACCATTTTTGAAAAATAAAAATTATTAGGTTTATGTCTGACAAATTCATATTTCAGCGATATCCATTTGTCGGTATATTGAGCAAATAGGAGGGAAGTATTGCAAAAAAAAAGGAACAGAATAATTAAAAAATGCGTATTTTTTTTATATTTATTCATATCTTGGTAAAAATTAAATTATAATTCAAAAATTATGTCAGCATCACACGATCAACACAGTGATAGTAACGAACTTTCAACAGCACAATTGATAACTGTGTTTCTTATTTTCTCATTTCTTTTAATATGGTTGGGTGACACTTTCACTGCCACTGTAGGAATTATAGGAGAAATATTAATTTTTATTTTTGCTTATAACGAAAAGCATAAATTGATTGATTAAGGAATTTTTATTCACAAAAATAGCCGGACTTTAGACTGTTCGGCTATTTTTTTTGACAATTTATGATGATTTTTCGTAGTAACTCGGCAGTTTTACTGTAGATGCGTGAATATACTTTTACGCATTATGCAATTGAGGTTTTAGTTCAATGATTGATTCTTTTCAATAATTTGCGATTAATTCTAACCACGAGCGGATGCTCTTTGTGTTTTAGGACGTAGCGGATGCCACGACCAGACCCATACTTACAAATACTTGGTAGTTTCTTTTTCTATGAGTGTTTTCAAAAGTTTGTCGGAGGTATAAAAGGCATCTGTTTGTCTTGCCAATTCTATACAAGTTGAGAGTTGAATACTATCCAAAGTTCTTAACCCTTCTACTCCATATTTTGTCGTCAAGTTCCTTGCTCGTTCCAATATCAAACTGTCGATTGTTACAAAATTGTATTTTGCGAAGTCGGTTTTAAACAATTCCAAAGTAACCTCGGCTTGTTTAACCATTATTTCCTTTGTTCTAACCTTCTTCCAAATCGTTGAAATAAATTCAACTTTTGCAATTTCTGACAAGAAGATTTCGGTAATTTTTTCTTGTGAAAATACGTTTTCAAGTTCTTCTGTGCCTTCTTCCTCGTGATAAAATTTAAAAAGCGAAGATGTGTCTAAAAATATTTTCATAAGTCAGCACGTCTTTCTTCAATTACTGTGTCAGCAAATGAGCCTTTAAAATTTTGAAGGTTTTTTTTGCTTTTTGAGAATGAGAAGTCCGTCAAGGCAAGTCCATTGTCTGATTTACTTTGTATATCCTCTAAAAAAGTTACGATTACTGTTACAGGATTTTTCGTTGAATAATCCTTGTCAAGTTTTAAGTAACCGTTTTGATACGTTCCTACTACTGATAACATGATATTTTCATTTAATCATTAAAGATATAAAAAATAGTCATGCCTTAAAACTATTCTTCCATTTTTGTTCTACTGTAGTCTGCGAAATATTGCTTTTCATTTTTGCTTATAATGAAAAGCATAAATTGATTGATTAACGGATTTTTATTCACAAAAATAGCCGAACTTTAGACCGTTCGGCTATTTTTTTTGGAAATCTTTCGTAGTAGCTCAATCAATCTCCCCGTTGTTGTCAGTGAAGACAATGACAACAACGAGGAGATTTTATGTCTTGTCTACGTCCAGCCAAATTACTTTTTGTTCCGATTTATGGTCTTGTCCAATAATGTCTTTGTAAAGTTCAGGTCGCCTTGCTTTTATATATCGGTGTCCACCTGCTTGGTCAAGTTTGTCAGGCGTAATCGTCGCTGTAGCAAAACTATCTTCAAATGAACGACATTCAGCGATAACATCGCCAAATGGGTCAACAATCATCGAACAACCATTCTTTAATTGGTCATCATCCATGCCAATCGGGTTCGAGAAAATTGCATAAATCCCATTGTCATAAGCCCTTGCTGGCAACCATTTCATCAGCCAACCCTTTCCTTTCATCCCGTCAAATTCCAAACGCAAAGAAGTTGGGTCGGTCTCACGGTTTTCCCAAAGCTTAGGGTCAACAAAACCAGCACCTGGTCTGGTAGATGGCGTACACATGGTTACGTGGGGCATAAAAATAATGTCAGCTCCCAAAAGTCTTGTCGCCCTAACATTTTCAATAATGTTATTGTCGTAACAAATCAAAATCCCACATTTCCAGCCATGAATTTCAAAAACACAATAACTGTTACCCGCCGTCAAATACTGATTTATAAATGGATGCAACTTTCTGTATTTTGCAACCAGTCCGTTTTTGTCCACGCAAACATAGGCTTTGAACAAATTATTATCCTTATCCTTTTCAAATAGACCTGCCAAAATAACGATGTCATTTTGTTTTGCTATCTCCGTAAGTTTCAAAATGCTTGCTCCATCAGGAATAAATTCCGCCAAGCCAAGCATTTGTTCTTTTGAAAGGCTTCTTGCAAATGTGTAGCCTGTGATAGAACATTCATGGAACGCAATAACATCTGAACCTTCTTGTGCTGCTTTTTTTGCAAGGCTTTCAATAATTGAAAGGTTATAATTTTTGTCCCCACTTTTGTTCTCGAATTGTGCTGTCGATATTTTTATTTTGTCCATATAGTAATGTCTGTCTTAAAGTATTATTTTTGTCGTACTTTTTGTATTGTTAAAAACTTAATAATAATCAAGATGTATTTTGTCATAATGATTACCAAAGTAAACTTAACCGTATTAATCTAATTTCACAATACTTCAACTCAAATTTTATTATATAGCAATTCAATTGCACTATTCCAATCCAAGCATAAATCCAAACACAATTCTCTCGCAATACTCGTTTAATTGAATTAATTTTGCATTTTTAAAATCAATCAAATCGCAAAATAATGATTCATTTCTTCGGAAGCCTTACAAACACAGTTTTTGCCGTTCAAAAGCAAGACAATTTTTCACAAGAAGACATCAAAAAACTGTATTGGTTATTCAATAGCTCGTCTGAAAATAAGCATACTTCCACCAATGCCAATCAATTATCGCTCGATTTATTTTTTGTTGGTCCACGGGCAGCCATGATTACGCCTTGGAGTACCAATGCCGTTGAAATCACGCAAAATATGGGTATTTCGGGCATTATCAGAATCGAAGAATTTACCGAAGTATCGGAAGATTTTACAGATTTTGACCCGATGCTTTCGCAAAAATATTCGCAACTCAATCAGTCAATTTATACCATCAACGTTCAGCCCGAATCGATTCTCGAAATTGATGATATTGCGGCATATAATAAAAAAGAAGGTTTATCATTAAGTAGCGAAGAGGTGGATTATCTGAATGATTTATCCATAAAATTAGAAAGAAAATTAACTGATTCAGAAGTTTTTGGATTCTCTCAAGTAAACTCAGAACACTGTCGTCACAAGATTTTCAACGGTACTTTTGTCATTGACGGTGAAACCAAGGATTCTTCGCTTTTCAAATTAATCAAGAAAACTTCCCAAGAAAATCCTAACGATATTGTCTCTGCTTATAAAGACAATGTTGCTTTTATTAAAGGACCAAAAGTAGTTCAGTTTGCTCCAAACACCGCTGATAAGCCCGATTTTTACGCTGAAAAAGAATTTGATTCTGTTATTTCTGTAAAAGCCGAAACCCATAATTTCCCCACAACCGTTGAGCCTTTTAATGGTGCTGCCACGGGTTCAGGTGGTGAAATCCGTGACCGTTTAGCGGGTGGACAAGGTTCTTTGCCTTTAGCTGGAACGGCGGTTTATATGACTTCATATTCTCGTTTAGACGAAAATCGTCCTTGGGAAAATGGAATGTCAGAACGTGATTGGTTATATCAAACGCCCATGGATATTTTGATAAAAGCTTCCAATGGTGCTTCTGATTTTGGTAATAAATTCGGTCAACCGTTGATTACGGGTTCAGTTTTGACTTTTGAACACGAAGAAGAAGCTCGTAAATTAGGCTTCGATAAAGTGATTATGTTGGCGGGTGGCATTGGTTACGGAAAAGAAAGCCAAGCCATCAAACAAAAACCAACTGAAGGTGATAAAGTGGTGATTTTGGGGGGTGAAAATTACCGAATTGGGATGGGTGGAGCAGCCGTTTCTTCGGCTGATACGGGTGCTTTGGGTGCTGGAATTGAACTAAATGCTATTCAACGTTCCAATCCAGAAATGCAAAAAAGAGCTGCTAATGCCATTCGTGGCATGGTTGAAGCTGACCATAATCCTATTGTTTCCATCCACGACCACGGTGCGGGTGGACATTTGAACTGTCTTTCGGAATTGATTGAAGAAACGGGCGGTTTGATTGACTTAGATAAATTGCCAGTTGGTGACCCAACGCTTTCTGCCAAAGAAATCATCGGAAACGAATCGCAGGAAAGAATGGGCTTAGTGATTGGTGAAAAAGATTTGGAAATCCTCCAACGCATCGCCGACCGTGAACGTTCGCCTATGTACGTGGTGGGTGACGTAACGAATAATCATCGTTTTACTTTTCAATCAAAATCAACGGGACTCAAACCGATGGATTTTGCAATTGAAGATATGTTTGGGAGTTCTCCAAAAGTGATTATGGAGGA
>JANXRS010000290.1 GCA_025356745.1 Arcicella sp. | reverse complement strand
GCAAACGGTACTTGTGCGTGCGAAAGGCTGTGTGCCAACGAACCGTCTGGTTTATAAACTACTCCTTTTTTAATCCACATTTCTTTACCTTGAAAATTTGTTGATTTGAAAATTTGAAAATATTGGTCATCAAACTATTTTTTCTCTGCTCTCAATCTCCAATTATCTTCAAAATCTTTTCCAGGTATTTGCAGATTGACATTTACTTCTGGATTGATAGCCGATTTATTATACCCCATAACGTAATAGCCAAACCCGAAAATCCAATGTAATTCAAAATTTTCAATATTTTTGGGTAAATCTTGTAAAGGCACTTCGTCCGCAAACATGGGGTTTGCTTTCATTAATGTTTTATAGGTAGGCTCGTTGCGTAACCATGAAGGTACGCTTTCATCACCTACAACAATTCTTGCACCTACTTTTGCTACCCGACTAAATTCTTCAAAGGCTTCTTTTCTTTCCGCAAAGGTATTGATTCCGCCAAAATGAAAAACGGCATCAAAAGTATTGTCCTCAAATGGTAAATAGGTTCCGTTAGCAATGAAATAATTAACAGTAACTCCTTCTGGATTAAGGCGTTGCTTGGCTAATTGTAACATCTTAGGAGATAAATCAGAAAGATAGGCTTCCCCATTTGGAGCAATTGCTTTGATAATTAATTCTGAATCTTTACCCGTTCCTGCTCCAACTTCTAAAACTTTCATGCCAGGTTTGAGGTGTAATAAATCACACATTTTCTGGCGATTCACTTGCTCGTCAGAATTTAAGGATTCAAAAACCCAAGTAACGCCTCGGTCATAACGCTGAAAAGCATCATCGTACGCTACTCGTTCTTTTCTATCTTGCTCAAAAAGTTCTTTTGGATAGGTTAAGTCAAGAATATCATCAATTTCATAACTGATTGGTTCATCAGAAGAGGTATTGTGAAGTGTTTTGCCATCTTCTGACAAAACAAGTTTTGTCTTCGTTTTAGGGCAAATAAAATTTTGTTCGTAATTATTCATATTTTACAAATTAATATCTTTACTCGAAACTTTTGATTTTTCTGCGGGATTACCTTTATAAATACTCCATTCATCGGATTTTTTGCCCGTGAAATTCGTTCCCATCGCAATTAACGTGCCTTCTGCCAACGTTACACCGTCTCTAATTGTGGCGTTTACCCCAATAAAACAGTAAGGTTCAACCACACAACGCCCTGATAAAACAATATGTGAAGTAAAATAAACATGGTCTTTGATAATACTGTGATGCCCGATGTGATTCCCCGACCAAAGCACCACATCATTACCAATCGTAACAAAAGGTTGAATGGTATTATCTTCTAAAATGAAACAATTTTCTCCAATTTTATCAGTTAAAACGGTTGCTTTTGAACTAATATAAGAGATGAATTCATATCCTTTATCTTTGGCTTCTTGATAGACTTTCGCTCGAACCATATTCATTTTTCGTTCCGACAAGGGAGCGAAAAATTTGTATTCAGTAGGTGGGAAGAGGTTAGTAACTTCTTCAAATGGCACAACTTGAATTCCGCAGAAGGTTGGTTCTTTAATAAATTCCTGATTGACCGTGAAAGCCACAATCTCATGTTCTGAGTCGTGAGTGAGGTAATAATGGGCTAATTCAGCCACTAATTCCGTTCCGAAAACTACTACTTTTGCCATAGCTAAATTAATTCGTAATTATCTAAAAATTCTTTAATTTTCTCTTTTGAATTAAACATCAACACATCAATCATGGAAAGCCAAGGAACAAATTTATTTTTGAATTGTGGATATTCGATTGGGTTTGATTTGACAAAGTTTAATTGTACACCTTTTGTTTCAAAAAAATCTTTATCATACAATTCTAATCCACCAATTGGATTAATATATTGGCTTACTTTTTCTTGTAAACAAATAGCTAAAATCCTTTCTTGAGCCTTTAAATGTGTGTTTTGGTAAATAGCTGAGCTTGAAACTATTTCAGTTTTAATGCCTAAATAATCACAAACTAGTCTTAAATTATGCTCAATTACTTTAGAAACTGGGTCATTATCAACGCTCAAGGTTTGTTCAATAATGGGTAATATTTCTGAATAAAAAGGAGCTTTTTTATAGCACTGTTCAAGGGTTTTCAAAAATTTGCTTTT
Source organism: Arcicella sp. (assembly GCA_025356745.1). Classification (GTDB taxonomy): domain Bacteria; phylum Bacteroidota; class Bacteroidia; order Cytophagales; family Spirosomataceae; genus Arcicella. Next base: position 6,007 of record JANXRS010000290.1, on the reverse strand, counting down.
CCAAGCAATATCCCAATTTATGTCAATTTCGTTAATTAATTTATTCTGACTTGCCTCCTTTAAAGGAATCGTAAAAAGGCTATCTTTTCCATTATTAAGAATTCTATTTCTATTAATCCATCCTTTGTTAATAAAATTAACATCATCATAGATTACAAATTTATCAACTGCATTGATTAATTGAAAGTATCCGATATACGGAAATATATAGGGTTGCATGATGGCAAGTTTCATTCTACTTTAATTTTCTTAAATAATAATCCTCTCCCTTCACAATTAAATTTGTCAAAGTTGTGTCTGTCCCTAATCTAATATCCCCTTTTTGAGGCTTAATCACACTTTTATCAAAAAAAAGATATTCTGCCTCCTTTGGAAATGGTTGAACCCCTTTTTCAAATGGATTAACTACGTACAATTTTCTGGTTAATTTCTTATCTCCCCATAATGGATATTCGTAATCATCATTTATTGTAGCTAAAGCAACGTGAGCATCCTGTGGTACAATCTGATTATATTTTTGATAGGCAGGTGTTACATCAGGTCTTGCCCAAGTTTGTAAAGCAATTCTTTCCGTATCAAATGCTGAAGGTCTTCCTAACGCAGCAATCGGTAAACACCTTTCATTCAGATATACGGCTAATATTGCCGAAAGCGAACCGATGAAAATAACCACGCCAATAAATAACTTCAAGAAAGTAAATTTATGACTATAAATGTTCCAATTGGTGAATAACAATGATAAAAATGGAACAGCATAAACGGCGGTACTTATCATATAACGACCTTTCCAAGGGTCATACGCTGCGGTGAAAGCTATTGCCAAAAAGTGTAAGACAAAGGCAATTGCCAAAATATAATAGGCTTTCCCTTTTCTGATTATGCCTAAGAGAACCAATAGAATTAAGGGTAAAATCAAGGCAAATCCAAAAATGCCCAAATATGGATTGGCGTTAAAAAATTCAAATCTTCTTTTATAAGTAAAAGGAATTATGGTGTAATCCGTTGTTTCTTGTAATCGTAAAGTGGTTTTTTGTTCTAATTTAATGAGTGGCTTCTTCATTAAATCATTCAATTCTTCGCCAGTGCTCCAGTTACGTAAACCATCTAAATTTACCATGTCAATTGTATAACGAATGACATTTCGTGAACCCTGTATCAGTAGATTTTTCTTTGTTCCCGCTCGTTCAATAGATTGATGTTTCAGTGCGGTTGGTGGACCAATTGGATCGTCATATACTTTCAGATTGGTTAAATAACCAGTTGGTAAAGTAAATAAGCAGATTCCAATGAGTAGTCCCAAGAAAAGATGTTTGAAACGGGCGAATATCAGCCAAAATACCGAAGCATTATCTGTAATTTTTTCGTATTGTTTTTGAGGGCTAAAACTTGGATTCTTTATGCTTATGACCTTGTTCCAATTTTTTTCATAAAATACAGTGTACATAATGATAAAAAAAAGAGGGGGAAACGAAAATGCAAAAGTGATTTTATGTCCTAATGCAATTCCAAAGGTTAAACCAGCTAAATATAAATACCGTCGCCAAAGTTTTTCACGGTAGGTAAATAGAAAATATACCAAACAAGTTAAATAGGATGCTAAAACAATATCTGTTTCTGTGGTGATAGATTGCATTAAAACATTCGGTAACAACCACATGATTAATGCACAAAATACACCTGCCGAAAAATTATTACTCAAATTTCGAGCAATCCCAAAAGCTCCAAATCCAGTAATTAAATATGCTGAGTGGTGAATAGCTTTAAACCAATTTTCACCTTTACCCGACATTAAGTAATTGTATATTTGAAGCGTACAAATACTTTTAGGGTAAGTATCAATATTCCAATTTGTACCACCAAAATGTGCCATTGAACCGTGTTGGAGATAATAAAGCAAACGGTTCAAATGCCCAGTCATGCTGTCCCATTCATTGGGAGGAGTATAAATAATGAGCAATAAATTCGTTATTTCAACAATGGCAAATGTGGTAAAAAGTCCGCCAAATACTAATTTTAAGAATAATGAAAGACCGCCAAACCAATTCCAAACCAATTGAATTCGACTACCAATTATTTCAAAAAAGGTAAAGTTTTCACGCCGATCTCTGGCAAAAAACTTAGCAAAAAATATATAAAATACGAACACCGGTATAAAAACGCCCCAAGCCCAAAAGCGTCTATCATTGATTTTATTAAATTCTGAAAGTAAAAATCCAGTTACTATTATACTTCCACAGAATACAATATAGGCAGTGATAATGATGTCAATCAAAGATTTTCTACATACCCTTGCCGCAACACGGACAACTAAACCGATAAATATTAAAAATAATATTGGGTAGAAAAATACCATAATTAGAGACAGCTATTTACGATTTCTGCGATTTTTTTGACATCATCGTGAGCTAAATCAGGATAAAGTGGAAGTGCTAAAGCTCTAACAGCATAATCATCGGAGATTGGACAATTACTTTCGTCAATCACAAATTTTAGATTACTCAGTGATGGATAAAAATATCTTCTTGGGAAAATTTGTTGAGCTTCTAATGTTGACCTTACCCTCAATAAAGTAGATTCTGAATCGAAAAAGATAGGATAATAGGCATAATTATGTTCAGTAGGTAGTGTTACAATTGGTTTAATTAGTTTATTCCAATTCAAAATACTATCATACAAATCGAATATTTGACGACGAGATTCAATAATTTCGGGTACATTTGGCAATACACATAATCCCATGGCTGCATGAAATTCAGAGTTTTTACCATTAATACCAATGGTAAAATAATTGTCTCCAATATGTCCAAAACTACGATAACGATCAATTAGATAAGCATAGTCATCATTATCCGTAAAAATTGCTCCGCCTTCAGTTGAATGAAAAACCTTAGTTGAATGAAAACTGCAAGTGCTAATGTCTCCGTAATTGAAAATAGAAGTATTATTCACTTTTACGCCAAAGCAGTGTGCCGCATCGTAAATCAATTTCAGCTTATGTTTTTGTGCAATTTCTGCCAATTTATCAACATCACAAGGATTTCCGTATACGTGTGTAGCCAAAATTGCCTCAGTATTTTCAGTAATTTGTGCTTCTACTTTCTGTGGGTCAATACAAAAATCAGAAGTCAAAATATCTGCAAAAACAGGTTTGCAATTTTCCCAAAGGAGTGAGTGTGTTGTAGCGCAATACGAGAATGGGGTGGTAATTACTTCTTTTTTAATGCCTAAAACTTTCAAAGCAATTTGAATAGCGATTGTACCATTACTTACAAATAAGCAATGTTTTACGCCCAAAAAATCTTTTAGTTTTTGTTCTAATTCTCGAACTAAAGGACCATTATTGGTTAATTGATTACTTTTAAAAATACGTTCAACGTAGGCTTGATATTCTTCAATTGGAGGTAAATATGTTTTGGTAACGTTTATCATTTTATAGGTAGTTTTGTTTAATGTAGTTTATGATTATGGGTTTAGGTAAGTGCATAATCATCAGATACTTAATTATGTACACCTACCTGACACTTTCAAGTTCAAGTTGAGTTATTGGAAAAGCAATTTTCGGTCTTACATAACCAGGCCATTTTCCGTACCAAGATGTTCCTACACGGTGGTCTTCAATTTCAAAAATTAATGCTTCTTCAAAATTAAAGACAGCCGTTGAGGTATCCTTCACCACCATAAATGAAATTGAATATGATCCATCGTTTAGATAATTACCCGGGATTTCACATTCTGCGTAAATAATTCCCTTTTCAAACGATTTGGAGATAGTGCCAATATTAAAAATACATTCACCCGTCAATGAATTCAAATGTAAGCTAATATTAAGATTAGCTCCATCCATCATATTCCAAAATTCAAGCTGAATTTTGAATGGTGTTCTCACATCAATATGTTTTTGATTATCAACAAATTCTGGAATTAATTTAACACTTTTCAAACGGGCATTATCATTGCCAGGAGCTTCTTCGGGAGTAAGCCACCACGTTTCTAAGGCTGTTTTCTGAACATGGCTCAAATAGGTTGCTAATACTTGATTAGTTTCTCCCATTTCAATCATCTGCCCTTTTCTTAAAAACATAGCCTTGTTGCAAAGCCCCTGGACGGCAGTAAGGTTATGGCTAACAAAAAGAATCGTTCTACCAGACGTAGAAGCATCTTTCATTTTCCCCAAACATTTACGTTGAAATTCTGCATCACCCACTGCTAATACTTCATCAACAATAAGGATTTCAGGTTCAAGGTGTGCGGAAATGGCAAAACCTAAACGCACATACATACCCGATGAATAACGTTTCACGGGAGTATCTAAAAATTTTTCTACACCCGCAAAATCAACAATTGCATCAAAATGTTGCTTGATTACTTCACGCTTCATGCCTAAAATGGCTCCATTCAAGAAAATATTTTCTCGACCAGATAATTCTGGATGAAAACCAGTACCAACTTCTAATAAACTGGCAACCCTACCTTTTATAGTAATTTTACCTTCAGTGGGTTCAGTAATTCTACTTAATACTTTCAATAAAGTAGATTTACCCGCTCCATTAGAGCCAATAATGCCCACTCTATCCCCTTGCTCAATTTTAAAACTTACATTTTTTAATGCCCAGAAATCTTCGTGGCTAACTTTGTCTTCATCTTTTTTAGAGAAAAGATTTTTAATATTGTCGGTTACTACTTCACTAAGCGTATTTCCTTTAGCATTGCCTTTAATATGGTCAATGATATATTTTTTACTTATATTTTCTGCTTCAATTACTGTCATGTTCAAAAGGAGGGTATCTCTATTACTTTAAATATTTAAAGAGGATGATTCATCGTAAGATGAAATTAAATTATTACAATTAAATATAATCAACAAATGAATTTTCTTTTTTTCGAAAAAATATTACTGATAAAATAGTTGTTATCGTGATAAAAACAACCGATGGAATAATGGTATCCCACTCGAAATACTGATAATTGGGGATTAAACACCAACGAAATCCTTCTATAATACCAGCTAAAGGATTAATCCATTGATAGATTGGATACCAAGACAGATTTTGAATTGTAGCAATTGGATAAGCAACAGGACAAACGAAAAAGCCATATTGAACAATCAAAGGTACAATTTGTTGAAAATCTCGATATTGAACATTTAGAGAAGCAAAAATTACCCCTAAACTAAATGATGCAAAGAAAGATAGTATCAAGAAAAAAGGCACAAATAAAATATGAATTGTAGGTGGGTATCCACTGTACCACAAAAATGGAATCATTACCAAAAAACCTACAAAAAAATCTAATAATGGAACTGCTACCGAACTAATAGGCATTAGTAATCTTGGAAAATACACTTTTGATACTAAGTTAGCATTTCCTGTAATACTATTACTTACCTGTTGAAAAGACATAGCGAAAAAATTCCAAAAAATTACGCCTGTAAAAATAATGATTTGTAAAGGAATCGCTGATTTATTCTCAATTTTAGCCACTTTATCGAAGGCAAAAACAAACACAGAAACAGTTAAAATAGGTCGGAAAATGGCCCAAGCTACCCCAACAAAAGTTTGTTTATATTTTACGGTGATATCACGAATGGCTAATATAAAAAGTAACTCCTTAAATTTCCATAGGTCTTGCCAATAATACCTCTCTGACCTTCCTGCCTCTATAACTGTTTCTTGCATAATTTTTTACTATTCTAAATTTTGTTAATTTCATTTAATGATTTTTTAAAAGCAATGTAAACAATTGCTAATAACAGTCCAATGATTGAGCCAAGTATTACCCCTTTTTTTGTAGGGTTAAGTTCTGGAGATATTGGTAATTCAGCATCATCAATTCGATTTAAAAGCGGTGTTTCTTTCGCCATTGAAAACTTTAAATTATCTAAATTTTTAAGTGATTCAAAATACATACCTTGTAACTGACCACTGTTAGTCTGTAATCTCTGTTGTTGAATTAACCCCTCTTGAACAATTATTTGCTGATTTTGGTCAGCATATCTTGCGGCAGCACC
>JANXRS010000285.1 GCA_025356745.1 Arcicella sp. | reverse complement strand
GAAAAAGTCGAAGAAGCCTTAAAAGGCATTGAATATGATAATGTTACGTCTGTACAAATAATTTTCAACGTCTTTCGTCAACGACCTGCCGAATTATTTTTTGAGCAAGCACAGAAAAAAAATGTGGGCGTAATTGTGCGAGTTCCTTTGGCAAGTGGGTTATTGACGGGTAAGTTTTCAAGTAATTCAACTTTTACAGAAGGCGACCATCGAAATTTTAATCGGAATGGGGAACAATTTGATAAAGGCGAAACATTTTCAGGAATTAATTATGAAACTGGACTTGCCGCTGTGGAAGAATTGAAAGCACTATTTCCTGAAAATACTAATTTAGCACCCATAGCATTACGTTGGATTTTGCAGCATGAAGCAGTTAGTACCATTATTCCTGGAGCTTCAAAACCAGAGCAAGTTTCGGCAAATGTAGATGTTCTAAATTTTCCAAATTTGGTAGATGAAGAACTTGCTAAAATTAACGCAGTTTACGATAAACATATTAAGAAATCTGTGCATCAATTGTGGTAGATACTTACGCAAATTCACAAAGGGAATAAATTTAACCTACTCTTTAAGGGCATTTTGGCTTAGAATTTCCTTTATGTCTTTGCGTGAACAAAAACCTTGTCTGCAAATAATATTGTGAGAATCTTATCTAAAATATTCCTATTTACAATGAAAAAATTAAAACTATTTTACTTCATTTTTATCATTTCGATAAGCCAAAATTCAAGAATTTTTTGTCAAAATACTAATATTAGGTTGAATCAAATTGGGTTTTATCCGAAGGCTCAAAAAATTGCGGTTTGGGTAGGAGATAAACAGGAATCTTTTTTTGTATTAAATGAAAATAAAAGAGATACAGTTTTTAAGGGTAAACTTTCTTCACAACGAATTAACGCTATTTCTCAGAGAACAACGCAACTTGCAGATTTTTCAGCTTTACAAAAAACTGGAAAATTCGTGGTAGGAATTCCTTCCATCGACGTTTCATATAGTTTTGAAATTCAGCCAAATATACACCGAAAAGTAGCAATTGCGGCTTTAAAAGGTTTTTACTATCAACGAGTTTCGACTGAATTACTCGAAAAATATGCTGGAAAATGGCATCGAAAAGCAGGACATCCTGATGATAAAATTTTAATTCATCCATCGGCAGTTTCTGCAAATCGTGCTGAAGGAAGTTTAATCTCTTCCGCAAAGGGCTGGTATGATGCAGGCGATTATAATAAATACATTGTCAATTCTGGTATTACGATGGGAACTTTACTTTCTTTATATGAAGATTATCCTCATTATTTCAAGGCTTTTGAGGCAAATATTCCAGAAAGTCGCAATAAAATTCCCGATTTATTAGATGAAACTTTGTGGAATTTACGTTGGATGCTCACCATGCAAGACCCTGCTGATGGTGGCGTTTATCATAAATTAACTAATCCTAAGTTTGATACTTTTGTGATGCCTGACAAAGCCACAAATCCAAGGTATGTGATACAAAAAAACACGATTGCAACTTTAGACTTTGCGGCAGTAATGGCTCAAGCAAGTCGAATTTTGCAACCTTATAAAAAGCAATTACCCGATTTGGCGGATTCTTGTTTGAAGGCTTCGGTGAAAGCATGGAAATGGGCAAAGGAAAATCCAAAAGTTGTATTTCGTCAAAATGAAATGAATAAAACGTTCGACCCAGATATTGTAACGGGAGGATACGAAGACCGTAATGAAAATGATGAATGGATTTGGGCAGCAACAGAATTATATGTTACCACCAAAGACAATAGTTATTATCAAGCGGTTAATCTTTTTCCTAAAATGTCCATTTCATTACCCACTTGGAGTAATGTTGAATCATTGGCGTATTATTCACTCGTCAGAAATGAGAAAAACCTTACGGAACTAGGTAGGAAAGACTTACCAAATCTTAAACAAATGATTCTAAATTTTGGCGATACTTTGTTGTTAAATACTGATAATCAGGCATTTAATACCGTAATGGGTAAGTCTTCCAAAGATTATATGTGGGGCAGTAGTTCACACGCTGCAAACCAAGGAATTGCTTTATTACAGGCTTACCAAATCAGTTCAGACAAGAAATATTTGGTGGGAGCTTTGGGTAATTTAGATTATTTATTGGGTAGAAATGCCACAGGTTATTCATTTTTAACGGGTTTTGGTAGTAAACAAGTGATGTTTCCTCATCATCGTCCGTCAGCATCCGATGGAATTTTAGAGCCAGTTCCAGGTTTGTTATCGGGTGGACCAAACCCAGGGCAACAGGATAAGTGCGAAGGCTATGTGACCAAAATTGCTGATGAATCATTTTTAGATACCACTTGTTCGTACTCAACCAATGAAATTGCTATCAATTGGAATGCTCCAATGGTTTATTTGGCGGCGGCTTTAGAGGCTTTACAAAGAAAGTTTTAACTTTATTTTGACTATATTTAAACCCTTAAATTAAATGAAAAAAAACATACATGTTTTGCTTATGTCTTTGTCTTTGCTAATAATCCAGCAAGATATTTTTGCTCAAAAAGGCAAGAAAATTTACACCTATCCATTTGGTGTACAGGCTTATACTTTTAGAAAGCAATTCCCAACTGGCGTAGAAAAAACGCTTGATATTATTCAAAAAATGGGATTTACAGAATTGGAAAGTAGCGGAGCCAAAGGAATCACTAATGAGGAATATAAAAAACTTTGCGATGCTAGAGGAATTAGTATTCCTTCGGCTGGAGCTGGTTTTGATCAATTAGAAAAAGACCCACAAGATGTTGCTGATAAAGCCAAAGCTTTGGGAGCAAAATTTGTTATGTGTGCTTGGATTCCGCATAAAGGGGATAATTTCACAATTGAAGATGCTCAAAAAGCAGTTGAAGTTTTCAATAAAGCGGGCAAAGTTTTGAAAGAAAATGGCTTGACTTTTTGTTATCATGCCCACGGCTTTGAATTTCGCCCATATAACGATGGAACGCTTTTGGACTATATTTTTCAAAATACAAAGCCTGAAGATGTATCTTTTGAAATGGACGTTTTGTGGATAACGCACGGGGGAGGAAATCCTGTAAAATTGCTTAAAAAATACGGAAACCGCTGGAAATTAATGCACGTAAAAGACTTGAAAAAAGGAATTATAGGCGATTTTTCTGGACATACACCCGCAGAAAATGATGTGGTTTTAGGAACAGGTCAAGCGGATTGGAAAAACATTTTCAAGTTGGCTAAAAAAGTAGGGATTAAACATTATTTTGTGGAAGACGAAAGTGATCATGAAATAGAAAATGTGCCTTTATCTATTGAGTATTTAAAAAATTTGAAATAAAAACTCAAGGACGATATCATTTTAATTGATGTCGTCCTTATTCAATTATTTATTTCCCAACCTTCACTCCCTCCCAACCCAAAATTGCCTTTTTTCGAGATTCTCCCCAGCGATAATTCCCCGTTGTTCCCACTTTTTGAATTACTCGATAACAAGGAATTAAATAAGCAATGTTATTTACCTCAATTGCCGAACCGACAGCCCTTTGTGCGGTTGGTTTGTTAATTAGTTTGGCAATATCTTCATAACAAGCCAATCTTCCCGATGGAATTTTAAAAAGAGCTTCCCACACTTTTATTTGAAAATTTGTTCCTCTCAAAAGCATAATTAGTGGCTTCTTATCAATACTTTCTATAAAAATCTGATTAATAAAAATACATTTACTCTCCTGATTTTCAATAAATTGTGCTTTTAAAAATTCATTTTTAAAAGCTGATCAATTCATCACGAGGTTCTTCATCGGACAGAAAAGTTAATTCCAAAATTCCACGAGAAGTTGTGGCAATAAAAGCATGACCGAAAGGAGTTTGGTGAGTTCCCTATTGAATTCGTTATACCTTCACCCTTACGCTTGTATTCTGCGGGCGTCATTGCTTCATAGGTCACGAATAAATTATGAAAGCGTGAGGAACTCGAAAACCCCATTTCAATGGTAGTATCCAAGAAATTTTTGGTGTCATTCAGTAAATTTTTACGTATTCTTTCGATAAAAAACGCATAAATCGTTGAGGAGAAGTTCCTGCCCATTTGGTGAACATTCTATCAAAATGAAACTCCGAAAGATTAACGGCTTCAGCAATTTCTTTCAGAGCTGGTTGGCGTTGAATTTTTTTTTCGATGAATTGTATTGCTTGCTCTATTCGCTGATAATCAATATGTTGCTGGGTATTCATAGATTTATTATTGATTGATTAATAAAGGTAGAAATGTGTTCAAGCAATTCTAATCTGAATATTGCGGAATATTGATTTTTTTTAAAAAAGGACACAGCTTTATCCAGAGTTAAGAATTAAAAAATAATCACGGATAAGGCTATCCATAATACACTAAAAATACCTAAAAACACCCGATTTACCATTGCCAGCATCAATTTCATATTTTATCATTAACTGATGAAAGCCTTGCGATGATAATGAATTTGAATACCCCGAACCTGAAAAATCGTAAGAGTAACCAATTTGTATTTTTTTTAGTTGCACTTGTAAGGAGCCTAAAATAGAAGTATTTGAAGAGTTGTCTGAGCCAGTGTTTTGATACCAAATTCCAATACCAAATTTATCATTTATCCAACCTGTGGCATTTAAATCAATGTTTGTTTTACCACCTGAATTGGCAGATTGCTTTCTGAGTAAAGCTCCAGTCTTGATTTTAAAGTCGTCATCAATCGTAAAAACATATCCACCTGTTACAAAAATTGGACGATTATAATTATCTGAAGCATTGATGTTTAGCATCGAAACGCCTACATAAGCATCATCATTGTTATAATAAATTCCTGCTCCGTAGCTTGAATTAAAAGCAGTATTGCCAGAACTTCCAGTTCCTAAACCAAAAAAAACGGGTACTTGTGTAACGCCCAATTGAACGCCAATTGCCAATTTCCCATCATTGGGAAGGGTTAGACGATAGGCAAAATCACCGTAAAGCCCTAAATTACCATAAATACTTCCACCCGAAAGGTTTCCTTGGGTCTGTGCATTGTAGGCTTGAAAACCAATGGCCATGCGGTCTTTGGCAATTGGCATATCGAAGTTAAAATACTGTTGAGTCGTCGTTGCTGCACCCAAAGGACCAAAAAGGGGTCTTGTGCGGTATATTCCCGAAATACTAACTACTTCACGGCTACCTGCATAAGCAGGATTTACGTTCAAGGGCATAAATGGATAGGTAATATACATTTGGTCTTGTTGTGCCTGCGTGCTAAATGCTTGGGTGAAGATGAGAACTGCCAGTAATAATTTAAAAGTATGTTTCATGGATTCTTTTTTTGAATCCACAATTTACAAAAAAAGCCTTGTTCTGATAACCAGAACAAGGCTTTTTAATATATTCATTTCTTGAATTCTAAAGATATCGAACATTACTCCGATTTTAGTATTACCATTAAATCGTTTTTCTGTATTTATATTTGAAAAATAAGATTACTAATGATAGTAAAAGTGTGATGGCATTTGCCACAATTACAGGAAAAGCATTAGCTTTAATTCCATAAATTAACCACAAAACTACGCCTGTTGTGAAAAGTAGAAACATCGCTAAGGACACGTCTTTCGCTGATTTTGTTTTGTAAATTTGTAATACTTGTGGAATAAATGCAAGTGATGTTAAAATTCCCGCTGCGTAACCTAAAGTTTCCATAATAATAATTAATTTGATGAGCTTTCCGCTTTGTAGCTCTGTTTACATTTATACTTGATAATGTAAAAATAACGGAAAAATTATAAAAAACTTTCATTTTTGGCTAATATTCTTTAAATAATACAAAATTAAACTGTAATAGTAAAGAGATTATTTATTTCTACCTTGGCTGGCTCACCTCTCATCATTACTTTAATACAGAAAAAAATCCCGACAGTACTGCATCTACTATTGCTAAATTTGGAGTAGATTCAAACTTTATAAGCTTTTTAGTTTAATCAAAAGTTGAAATTAATGTTAACTAAATTTTCAAAAATCTTTCATGAAAAAAATCTTCTTTTCTCTTATATTCTGCTTAGAAATTGTTGTTTCGAAAGCCCAAAATACCGTTGGTGTATTTGAAAATCACACGGACATTGGTCCAGTAATGACCAAAGGAACGGCTACTTACGATAAGTTTACAAAGGTTTATACCCTCACTGGTGCGGGTGAAAATATTTGGTTTAAAAAAGATGAATTGCATTTGGTTTATAAAAAAATAAAGGGCGATTTTATCCTAACAACGCAACCGAATCTGGTTGGGAAAGGCACAAACCTACACCGAAAATCAGGCTGGATGGCTCGTGCAAGTACGGATACGAGTTCAGCAATGGTGTGTTTAACGGTTCACGGCGACGGTTTAACAGCTTTTCAATTTCGTAAGAAGAATGGAACCAATATTGAAGAAATAAAAATCCCGATGGTCGGTGCTGAGGTTCTACAATTAGAACGTAGGGGAAGAAGTTATTTTATTTCAGTTGCCAAATTAGGCAATCCCTTTTGGTCGGTAGAAGTACCAGATTTTGATTTTCCAGAAGAACTTTTAGTCGGGCTTTTTATCTGTTCACATAATAAGAATGAGGTTGAAGAAGGGAAATTTACTAATACCAGAATTTTTATGGTTGTGAAGTAAACAATTCTTAATTTTGGCATGTATTTTAAAAACAAAAAACAAAATCAATGACTTATTTAGCAAATCCTGCTCGTTATGATGCGACAGGAGATAGTGCAATGGAGTACCGCCGTTGTGGAAATAGTGGACTTAGATTACCTGCCATCTCTTTGGGATTATGGCATAACTTTGGCGGTATTGATGTATTTGAAAACTATCGTGATATTCTTAGAACTGCTTTCGACCGAGGAATTACCCATTTTGATTTAGCCAATAATTATGGACCTCCTCCTGGTTCGGCTGAGGAAAATTTTGGTATGCTTTTCAAAAAAGATTTTCTTCCATACCGTGATGAACTCATTATTTCTTCAAAAGCAGGTTATTTAATGTGGGATGGACCTTATGGCGAATGGGGTTCGAGAAAATACTTGATTGCAAGTTGTGATCAGAGTTTGAAACGTATGGGATTGGATTACGTGGATATTTTTTATTCGCACCGCCCCGACCCAAATACTCCTTTGGAAGAAACAATGGGAGCTTTGGATAGTTTAGTGCGTCAGGGAAAAGCCTTGTATGTGGGTATTTCCAATTACTCGGCTGAAGATACAAAAAAAGCCATTGAAATTTTGAAAAGATTGGGGACGCCTTGCCTGATTCATCAACCCAAATATTCTATGTTGGAGCGATGGGTTGAAGGCGGTTTAATGGATGTTTTGGGAGATGAAGGCGTGGGTTGTATTCCATTTTCACCTTTAGCACAAGGACTTTTAACCGATAAATATCTCAAAGAAATTCCAACAGGTTCGAGAGCTACATTTGCTCACGGAGCTTTACTTCACGACCAAATTACGCCTGAATTAATTCAGAAAATTGGAAAGTTAAATGCTGTTGCCATTGAACGTGGACAGACTTTAGCCCAGATGGCATTGGCTTGGCTCTTGAAAGACCAAAGAGTTACGTCCGTTTTGATTGGTGCAAGTAGAGTTTCACAGTTGTTGGATTCCTTGGAATGTTTGAAGAATAAGAACTTTTCTCAGGAGGAATTGGGAAAAATTGAAGGGATTTTAAAGTAGTAGAATTTGTATAAAGATGCCCCAAAATTGATTTTGGGGCATCTTTATTTTAATCTTAGCATAATACTCATGGCATGACTATTCCAATTTATTCATTATCAATGATTTACCTGTTTAGTCATGCCATGAGTAAATATGTCCAAGCACTTATAAATTATTTAATTGTAATTTTTTACTTAGTTTTTAAAATTCCATGTGGGTCAATGACGAATTTTTTTGACACTCCCGAATCAAAATCTGCATACGCTTTTGGTGCATCATCCAAGGTAATTACGGCTACATTCACAGCTTTGGCAATTTGAATTTTGTCATAAAGAATGGCCATCATCAATTGTCGATTGTATTTCATCACTGGCGTTTGCCCCGTATGAAATGAATGACTTTTTGCCCAACCAAGTCCAAAACGAATAGAAAGTGCTCCTTTTTTTGCTGCGTCATCTATTGCCCCAGGGTCGGCAGTAACATAAAGTCCAGGAATTCCAATTGATCCACCCGCCCTTGTGATTTCCATTGCTGCATTCAGGACTGTTGCAGGTGCTTCCGTATCTGAACCCTCTCCATGACCTTTCGCTTCAAATCCTACGCAATCAACTGCACTATCCACCTCAGGCACGCCGAGTATTTGTGCAACTTTATCCGCCAAAGAACCATTCTCTTTCAGATTAATCGTTTCGCAACCAAATGAACGGGCATGAGCCAAACGTTCTTCATTCATATCACCCACAATCACTACGGCTGCACCAAGCAACTGAGCTGATGCTGCCGCTGCAAGACCCACTGGACCAGCACCCGCAATATAAACCGTAGAACCAGGTCGTACACCTGCGGTAACGGCTCCGTGATAACCTGTCGGTAAAATATCGGTAAGGCAAGTAAGGTCAAGAATTTTTTCCATCGCTCTTTCTTTATCAGGAAATTTTAATAAATTAAAATCAGCGTAAGGAACCATCACATATTCTGCTTGCCCACCAATCCAATTACCCATGTCCACATAGCCATACGCACCGCCTGCACGACCAAGATTTACATTCAAACAAATTCCTGTTTGTTGTTCTTTGCAAGTTCTGCAACGACCACAAGCAACATTAAAAGGAACGGAAACCAAATCACCAACGTGGATAAATTCCACATCCCTTCCAGCTTCTATTACTTCACCAGTAATCTCATGACCAAGGACCATTCCCGTTGGGGCGGTTGTTCGACCTCTTACCATGTGCTGATCACTTCCACAAATATTTGTACAAATGATTTTCACAATTACGCCGTGCTCGCATTTTTTTCCATTCGGCATTACCAGTTTCGGAAAATCAATGCTTTGAACCTCTACAGTTCCTGCTCCCATGTAAATTACTCCACGATTGTCTGCCATAATATTAATTTTTATTGTTGATTAATTTTTGATGAGTGCTTTAATTTTTAACAATCTCTGCATTTTCTCTTAATTCAATTTTGTCACCAACACTTGTGAACAGAGCTATAAAACCTAAACTAAAATTACTTCCATTTAGTTTTACTCTTTCACTAAATAATACTATATTATCTATTAAAAGTTACATATAATTAGCAAAACCTGAGTTTCATATATCATTTATATTTTCTGAAGATTTTATTGATTCACAATACATTTATTGACAATTTACAAAATGTTTTAAAGGCTAAAAAAATACTCGCTCGGCAAAAGTCGAACGAGTACGGGAAGGCAATTTCTATGGAAAATCCAATCCAGAGTATTAATTTGCTGTTTAAAAAACGCTATTCCTCCGCCCCAAATCCCTGAGCTAAATTTATATTTCCACCGAAGAAAAGAGCATTCAAAAACAACTTATTTGTTCCATACCAAGTACCTCTAAAATTAGGATTATCCGAAAATAAAATTACTCGTCCGCTACCTTCGTAAGCGATGTTTATCGCCGATGAATTAGCAATACGTTTAAGCGATTCTTGATGTACGTAACCACAAATTCTTGGATTAGCTGTATAAATCAATACCGAATTAGCTGCCCCAACGCTACGTTCCAAAACGGTATTATTGTTTCGGTAGATAGGCAATTTTTTACTTGTATAACCAAAACCAATGGGACTACTAATGTCTAATTCTGCTTCAAAAATTGCTCCACCCGTTTGTTTAGCTCCTTCTAAATTTTGTACATCTTCAAAATTTACTCTTGGTTTTGCTCGGCTACTATCGGCTTTGGCTTCACGGAGTTTTTCTTTTGTAATCCCTTGTTTTATTACCCATTCTGAACCTGTTTTTTGTGTAATCAACGTACCTCCGTTGGCGACCCAACCTTTGAGTTTTTCAACAGAAGATTTTTTCAAAGCCGCATAATTTCCACCTGCTAACACAATCGTATTATAGCGATTTAGATTTATTCGTGGAAAATTATAAACCTCTATTTTAGTAATGGGCATCCCTACTTTGGTATCAAGCAAATGCCAAATTTCACCCACTTCTGAAGCGGTTACACCTCCGCCTGTCAAAATCATAACTTGTGGTTTTTTGACAGTTTGAAATGCATTACTTCCCAAGTCTACGCCCGATGTATTAAATCCTGTACTTACATTTTCGACCAACACGCCCGTATTTTGGCTAATTTTTTCTACTAATTGATGTAATTCATCAGCAGTTTGTTTTTGTCTTTGTACGGGAATCAAAAGCGTACCGTACCCATAATTTTTTCCAGCATTGTTAAATGTTTTAAAAGCAGCTTTCACAATCACACCATTATCAAGCAATTGACTCAAGGCTTTAGGTGCGTAAAAGTCTGTCCACTCAATTAGATAAGCGTAATTGCTTTTGGTAACAGGTGAAAGGTTGGGAGAAAGGTCTTTTTTAGTAATTCTTTCACCTTTCTGAAAATCTTTTTTGAGTTCGGTATGTGGAAGGTTATATGCCAATGCCAAATTCCAAGCAGAAGCATCGTAAAAAAGACTATCGGCAAAGGTAGTGGGACGATCAAAAATAGAACGTACCATCAAATATTGTGGTTGTGCTGAAGGAATTATAATTGCTTTACCTTTTTTGAAAGTCAGCCCGTTTTCAGTTACATCAGCTGATAATTGATAGAACTCAATATTATGTTGGAGCAACATATCCCAAAAAGCTCGGTTTCTACTTTGGTCGTTAGCATCACCAATGAGGTAGCCTTTAGTCAGCGAGTTCTTGCCTTGAGCAATAGTTTCAGTATAAAAATTACGTTGGTTTTTCAACAAATTCTCTTTTTCAGCCAACGAAGCCCGAAGCGTAGCAAGGGCATTGACCAACTGATTTCTAATAGTAAAGCCAAAAGTCAAATCTCCATTTTGGCTTTCTTGTACATGACCTCGAGAACTGGCTTGTTCAAACAAAAGTCCCAAACCACCTTGCATATCTGGATAACTTGAACCATAGCCAGGATATAGATTATCAAACGATTCTTTTGTATAATATAACGAGCCTATTTCGTTCATAGCTTGTTCAAAATGCTTGGCAAAACTGGTATTCAGGTTTTTATAAACATATTTTGGAACAAGAGGATTTTCTGCATTTTCTTTCGTAGGTTCAAAAAAATGTGTAGCATTTGTTCCCATTTCGTGAAAATCTGTTACCACATTAGGCAGCCATTGATGATAAAATGCCAAACGATTACGACTTTCTACATTCACCGCCAAATACCAATCACGGTTGAGGTCAAACCAATAATGATTAGTGCGTCCACCAGGCCAAACCTCATTATGTTCACGGTCGTTGGGGTCGGCTACCATTGGGTTTCCTTTGTGCATATTTGCCCAATGCGTGTGCCTATCTCTGCCATCGGGATTGATAACGGGTTCCATCAAAATAACGGCATCGTTAAGCCAAGCCAAGGCTTCGGGGTCTTCAGTAGCGGTAAGATAATAAGCTGTCAAGATAGAAGCTTCTCCTCCAGAAGGCTCATTTCCATGCACATTATAGCCCAACCAAATTACCAAAGGCATTTTAGTAACATCAGGCATTGATTTAGAAGGATCAGTAAGTACCTTATGATTTTGTCGAATTTCCTCCAAACGATTAATATTGGCTGGAGTAGAAAACGAAACAATGATTTGTTCTCGATGCTCGTTAGTTTCACCGATGCTTTGTACGCTCACTCGCTCAGATACACGGTCGAGTTCCTTCATATATTCAACAATTTTATCCCATCGAGTATGGTGGGAGCCAATGGAATAGCCAAAAAATGCTTCAGGCGTAGGAATGGAAAGATTGAGTTTTTTTTTAGGAAGAAAATAATCGTTTTGGGAAAAAACAGAAAAACAAACACTCAAAAGAATAAAAAGTAGGAAGATTTTTTTCATGGTGGTTTTGGGTTGTGTTAAGGGATTTAGGGGGTAAATATAGGGATTAACTCGCTGAGTCTCTAATATATCTACCAATTTTCCTATTCGCACTTTTTTGTGTTTCGTAACCTCAATATCAATAAGCAAATCATTTAAAATTTCCTTCATCCCATTCCCGTGGTTGATCAGATAACCAAACCATTTTATGTAAGTATTAAAGTAAACGGACGACTTATTAATTTTCATTTTTTCATAACTTAGCTTAATTGTAACGGATGATTTGGACGAAGTCCCCATTATTTTCCAAGATATTACCCTTGTAAATCACACGAAAAATGCACAAGAAATGGCTCAAGCAGGGCGTGACGTAGAAAAAATCGTACTGGCAAAAGCCCTAAAATTAGTATTGGAAGATAGGGTTTTTTATCCATAGGAATAAGACGATTATATTTGAATGAAGGATTAGGAATTATACAATTACCCGACCACTTTAAGAGGCTTTAATAAATACTCCAATCCATTTAATTTAATTTCGTATAAAGTCTCCAAAAGCATTCCTAAACGCCCTTTGGGGAAACCTTGATTATAAAACCAAACAAGGTATGGCTCTGGTAAATCGCATAAAATACGCCCTTTATATTTACCAAAAGGCATTTTCATACTGGCTAATTCTTGAAGAATATTTGAATCAAATTGCTCAAAATTTACGGCTTCCATTTAATAGTGGTTTATAGTATTACAAGTAAATTTAACAAGAAATCTTTAATTTTGAATCAAGTGTTTAATCCCTGTTTATCTTTACGATTCAAAATAATTCATAAAAAACAAACATTACATACATGAAAAAATTACTGTTTCATTCATTATTTTTTATCTCTCTATTCAGCCAATCCATTTATGCTCAAAATGTTAAGATTGGTGATAACGACGGCAAAGTTACTTTTGAAGAATACGAACCTAAATCCACTTTAGTAACGCCTCAACATCCACTCAAACGTGCCAAATTTCCGTTTATTGATGTTCATAATCATCAATGGGAAATGGATAGTCAAGACAAGGTGGCGAAATTGGTTGAAGGAATGAATAAACTCAATATGGGACTTTTGGTTAATCTGAGTGGGCGTGGTTGGGGCGACAATGAAGCCAAAAGTAATGCTACACTTTATGACCAAATCAACCTTACACAAAAGAATTTTCCGAACCGTTTTGCCATTTTCACAAATGTAGATTTTTCGAAAATGGACGAAGTGGGTTGGACAGAAAAAGCCGTGGCAAAATTAGCGGATGATGTAAAAAATCACGGAGCAAAGGGCTTAAAAATTTATAAAAGTCTTGGTCTTAATGTGAAAAATAATAACAAATTAGTACCCGTTGATGACTCACGCATTGACCCAATTTGGGCAAAATGTGGCGAATTGGGCATCCCAGTAATCATTCATACCGCCGACCCTGCTCCTTTTTGGCAACCTGTCGATTCTTTTAATGAGCGTTGGCTAGAATTAAAAACTCACAAAGAAAGAAAAAGAGAAACGAGCAAGGGCGATTTTTCGTGGGAGCAATTGATTGAGCAACAGCACAATGTTTTCAGAAAACATCCTAAAACTACTTTTATCAATGCACACATGGGTTGGTATCCGAACAATTTGGCAAAATTGGATAGTTTGATGGACGTTTTTCCAAATATGTACGTTGAAATTGGAGCAGTGATTGCCGAATTGGGTCGCCAACCGAGGGCAGCAAAAAAGTTTTTTGAAAAACGTCAGGATAAAGTTTTATTTGGTAAAGATTCATATATTCCAGATGAATATGAGACCTATTTCAGAGTTTTGGAAAGTGAGGACGAATATTTCCCCTATCACAAAAAATATCACGCCTTTTGGAGAATGTATGGTATTGGGCTTTCGGACGCAATTTTAAAGAAAGTGTATTATAAAAACGCACTTAAAATTATTCCTGGGTTGGATAAGAGCAAGTTTCCTCAGTAAATACTCTGTCTGTTTAAATTGGGGAAAATACAATGACTCAAAATTATGCACAACCCATTGATAATAAACTGTTTACTTGAATTATTATAGATGGATTTATTGCAAAAGGGGATGCTTTTGGATTTGAAACCAAAAAAAAGCCGTAAAAATTTG
>JANXRS010000283.1 GCA_025356745.1 Arcicella sp. | reverse complement strand
ACAAACGTAGATATCTAACCAACCATCGGCATTTATATCTACCACACTTACTCCCGTTTTCCATCCGTCCTTTCGTCCCGCAGTTCCCGATTTTTCAGTAATATCTTCAAAGCGTAATTTTCCTTTATTTAGATATAATTTGTTTTCTACTTGATTTCCCGAAAAATATAAATCAACAAGTCCGTCATTATTGAAATCTCCCGAAGCAACGCCTCCGCCATTGTAAAAATATTCGTAACTAAGAATATTCTCTTTTTCAGATTCTGTAACTTGGTTAATGAAAGTAATTCCTGATTCTTCTGGGCTGAGTTTTTCAAAAAGTGTTTTTTCTTTACTACAAGAAAAAAGTAATTGAGTGAATATAAGACACCCAAAGTTGAAATATGTGGTTAGTTTTTTGTTCATTTTATGCTTAAATCTAATCTCTCCAACCTTTTGGTTCTTTCGTTGAACGATATTTTCCTTCTACACAATTAGCCCTTGGTCCATTAATTGACCCAGGAGGTGGAGGCAATTCTCTGCCAAAATCAGAAGCAGTTATTGGCGTATATCCATCCGAACCCATAAGTCTATCAATATAAATTATCTTTTCTTCCGCTCCAAAAACCTCAAAAGCTCCTAATATTCTTTCATTTGGATTGTCTACTGCAAACATATTCGGACTAAATTGTGTTTCAGCAGGCACATCAAAAAGTGTCCCTGAACCTTGCGTAACGTCTTTTATACTCCGAAAATAACGATACATTTTCTGCGAAATAGTCCTTTGTTCAATTTTCAAATAATACAAAGTTCGACCATCATAAGGCACTCTCGCAATCGGATAATTAGTAACTTGTTGCCCATTCAAAAGATTATCCGATAAAATGTTATAAGTTGGACTAAAGGAAACATCAAAACATTGTTGCCCACATTTATAGTTAATTAATTCGGGCGAACTTTGTCCATAAGGATAACTGGAGATTGTGCTACATTTACTCAAACTATAATCATAACCTAAATTGCACTTTGCACAATAAACTGTCCTTTCATAATGCGTCCATTTCCATTGATAATATTGATTTGGTTCGGGTGAATCCTTAAAATCAACGGTTACATCGTACCCAACACTTCTGGCATCCTTTAATGAATAATTCGTTTTCACCACAAATTTCGAATCAATTTTATCTATCAATGGGGCTGCAATCATCTTTTCAGGCGTAGATTCGTACTTTTTCCCATTTGGTAAAGTAATATGTAGCATGTAAATATTGCCTACAATCCCTTTATAAGTAGGCAATGTTTCATAAATTCCATTCACAATTTCGGTTAAATTTACTCGACCGCCTTTATCATCCGTTATAAAAACTAAGGCTTTTTGAACGGGTTTATTTTCAACATTTATAGTAATACTTGGCGAAGAATAAGAGACAATAACCCTTTGAGCACCTGCTTGATTTGAGAGTGTTGCCTCCACCGTCAGAAAAGAATTATTGCCAATTTGCTCAAAATCACGTATTTCTGTTACACACGACCACATTCCCAATGTCATCATTAAAAAGTATAGGAGTAAATGCTTCGTAGCCATTATTTGAATTTAAAATTATAAGCCAATGAAACCAATGGAGAAGCAAAAACGCTTAACTGATATACTTTTGTACCACTTTTTCCGTTCGTAAAAAACACTGAATAAGGATTTGAACGACCATAAACATTATAAACCGTAAAAATCCAACTGCCTTCCCACCGTTTTTCTTTCATGCTTGGATTGGTAATCGTCCATGAAAAATCCAAGCGATGATAATCTGGAATTCGGTCATTATTTCTGGCAGTATAGAGAGGCAGTTGTTGCCCATTAAGTGTATATGTACCCGTTGGAGACGAAAATGGGCGACCCGTATTATAGGCAAAAATAAACGAAAAACTATTGTGTTTATCGGGCGTTGCATTCAAAACGATATTAACCGAATGGGGTTTATCGTAGTTTGAAGCATACCAATCACCGCCATTAATTCGCTGTTCTGGATATAAACCAGTTGTTTGTTGAAATGACCTTGCAAAAGTATAACTAACCCATCCTGTTAACTCCCCTTTCTTTTTAGAAATCATTAATTCTGCTCCATAAGAACGCCCTCTACCTTGCAGAAGTTGTGTCTCTATCGTTGGATTTAATTGTAAATTCGCCCCAGAAATATAATCAATGGTGTTTCTAGTATCACGATAATACGTTTCTAACGAAGCCTCCCACACATTATCATTCCAAGTTTTGAAATATCCTAAAGACACAAAATCACTTTTTTGCGGTAAAATATTTTCATCAGATATTTTCCATCGGGAAGTCGGTAAGGGCGTAGTATTATTGGTTATTAAATTTAAAAATTGTTGCATTCTGTTATAACCAAACTTCATGGAAGTAAACGCATTAAATACATAAACCGCTGTAATTCTGGGTTCAAATCCTCCGTAGGTTTTAGCAATTCCCTCTTTTTTTTCTGAAGAAATTAGAGTTACTGATGATTTAGGCTCACCATCTTGATATTTTCTAATTTCAGAAGTCCCTACATTCAAAAATTGGGTGTATCGAAGTCCATATTGAACCGTTAATTTTTCATTTATTTTAAATTCATCATCGGCATGAAGTGACAATTCTATTGATTGTTCTTTTGCTAAATCAATGGTGGAGATTTTAGAAATTATATTTTTGTTTAATATACCAGGATTCAAATCATACTGAACTGCACTAAATCCAAAGTTTGCTCTATGTCTTTCATTTAACGTTCTATCAAGATTTACTTTAAAATTTCGGTATTGAATATTGTTTTTCAATTCAATTCGATTGACCGAATCAGGTGATTCAGTCACTGTTTTGTAATTACTATATGCCCCCAAGATTTCCAAACTGGTTCTTGGGTTGAAATAATGATTCCATTTCAAAGAAGCATTGGCGTGTCCGTATCTAAAATCTGTTTGTTTAGCAACTACATTTTCAAGACTGAATAAGGAATCGACTCGATAAAAATCCTGACTAAAATACGTAGATAAAGCAATGGTATTTTGGGCATTTGGTTTATAGAAAACTTTATTGGCAATATCGTAAAAGTTAGCTCTTGTATTTTTTAAATTATCAGGAGCAAAAGTCTTAAACCAAAAATCGTTGAAGGAAACTCTACCTGCTGCCAAAATAGATAATTTATTTTTAATCAGCGGTATTTCAACCATTATTCGATTAGAAATTGGACCAATTCCGCCCTCAAATTTGAATTTTTCAAGGCTTGGCTCAATCATTTTAATATCCAAAACCGAAGCAGTTCTTCCCCCAAAACGAGCAGGAATCCCTCCTTTATAAAGTTCTAACTCCCGAATTGCATCCGAAGCAAAAACCGAAAATAACCCAAAAAGATGCGTAGGATTAAAAATGGGCGTATCATCAATAAAAATAAGATTTTGATCAACCGCTCCTCCTCGAATATTTAGTCCATTCGCCCCTTCACCCACAGATGAAACTCCTGGCAAGGTTTGCAGACTTCGCAAAATATCCACTTCGCCCATCATGGCAGGAATTTTTTTGATACCTTTTATGCTTAATAAAGAAACCCCAAGTGAGGGCGTAAGAATATTACTTCGTGTTGAAATACTTGATACAATTACTTCCTCTAACTGCTTCGTAACATCTTCAAGGATTACATCAAGCGTAAAATTTTTATCTAATTTTATGAATTTTCTATAAGGCTTATACCCTACAAAAGAAACTTTAACTACGTAATCATCTTGTGGGATTCGTAAATAATAATTCCCCAAAGAATCAGTTAAAATACCCGTTCTCTTAGCATCTAATGAAATTGCTGCTCCAATTAAGGGTTTTCCAGTTCCAGCATTTTTCACATTTCCTCTCAATGAAAATGTCCTTTGAGCGGAGACGGAACTTGCAAAAAGCGTAAGTAATATTATTATTATTAATGCGTTAGGTTTCATTTTTTTATAAACTTATAAGTTTATGACATCTGCATATCTCAATAAAATGCAATTTATATTATTATAAAACACTAACAATTAACACTTTACATTTAATTAAACTTAAAATAATATATTCAATGCTATATTGAAATCATTATACTTTGATAAGATTTTATACATAAATAGGTATCATTAATTAATAGATTATTGACCATAGAAAGATTTTTTTCCATCAATATCAACGACATCGAATTTAGGATTTTTACATACAATTGTAGCTTTTACTTCGTAAGATGGGTCTGAAACCTCGACCTTCGGATATTTTTTGGCTTTTCCTACAATAACAATCACAAATTTTTCTTTGGTAAAAATCTTGAAAGTAATTAACCCTTCAGACATTAAATAACCTGCACCCAGCTTTTCAGCTTTATTGGTAATTCGCCCAAACATTACATTTGAAGAATAGCCATTGTCTAATTTGATGGTTGCTTTAATCGGTCTGCCCTCATACCATTTTTGTCCCCCGAAATGTATCATCACATTACTATCAAATTGGTCAAAATAGCTCATGGTAAATGAGCCTTCGAGCATTTCTAAGTGACCTGTAAAGATGCTTTCTGTTTTATAAAAATCATTACCATCCATTTTAAAAATGAACTTCGATTGACCATCTTTTAATGATTGATAAATCGTTTGGTATTGTTTATCCTCCTCTTTATTATTTGAAGAACAACTATTGAAAATACCGACAATACTTAGCATTATCAGGTATTTTAATGAAAAATTAAGGCACTTACTCATTTTTTTATTGTTTTGGAATCGAACGTAATTAATAAAAAAATGCCCGTAAAAACGAGCATTTTTTTATTAGCAATATTTTCTTGGCAATTGATTAATAACCGAAGTTTTGCTTCAAGTTTGCATTGATTTCCAATTCTTTCTGTGGAATTGGGAAAACAACTCTAAAATCAGGAGAAACGGTTGTACGGTTTTGAACTGGAGCATTGAATTTACCAAAACGAATTTGGTCATTTCTTCTCCAACCTTCCCAATACAATTCACGTCCACGTTCAGCCAATAAATTAGCATCTGTTAACGAAGTCAAAGCAGTTGCACCACGAGCAACTCTCAAAGTATTAACCATTGTCAAAGCACCAGCAGAGTTTCCACTTCTGTGCATTGCCTCAGCTTTCATCAACCAAGCATCCGCATAACGGAAAAACACGTAATCATTTGCTGGTGAATCTAAATCCGTATAATCTGGTTGATATTTAATAACACGAATACCATTTACTTCATTAGCAGTTTTCAAATCGATATCTGCCGTAAAAACTAAAGGCTTACCTTCTCTGTCTTTCAAAGCAGCACCAGATCCGTCAAATTGTTGTCCAATTAAGAAACCAGCACGTAAACCTTTTACATCCGTAACACCTTTAATTGCAGCACCACCACGAGTATCACCTTTTTCAAAGCTACCATAAAAATCTGCCAAAGTAGTAAATCCGTTCCAACCACTTGGAGTCATATTATAATGACAAGTCATGAAATAACGGTTTCTTGGAGAAGAACCATTGTTATTACTTGAACCTTTCTCATTTGGAATTACAAAAATCAATTCTTTTGATCTTGCTGTATTCTCAAAGTGGAAATTGTCGAAATAGTTAGCTGTTAAAGAATACTTTCCAGAACCAATAATCAAATCAGCATTAGCAATAACTGCATCCATATCCGCTTTGTCAAACGTGAATGGTCCAGCAGGGGTTGTTGGTGCTTGATTGAAAACGCCTTTGTTCAAATACGTTTTTGCTAAGAGAAAAGCCGCTGCTTCTTTCGTAGCTGAACCTGTGTTAGCTGCAGCCGCACTTGGTAAATCTCCAGAAATAGCTTTCAAATCAGAAATGATTTGATCTGCAGCTTCTTTACGACTCAAGGCTTTTGGTAAATTCCCTGGATTAGCCAAATCCTTAAATGCAACTTGCCCAAATAAATCCGTAGTATAAAAAATATAAAAAGCACGGATAAACTTTGCTTCAGCCACTTGTTGCTTTGTTGCTTTTGGATCAGCAATTACTTCGTTGGCCAAGGCATGACCTCTGTTCAAACCATTCCATGCTCCTAACACGTCATCACTTTGGTTAGTCCAAGTATGTGTGTGAAGATTTCTCCATCTTCCATTATCGTCCCAATCTGCACCACGAGTTGGCCCTTGCATTTCGTCAGTAGAATGTTCTGTCAAAGCATAAATATTTGCTTGGTCAGTGAATGCACCTAATGTTTGATATGCTGACTTTAATTGTAGAGCAGTCGAAACATCCGATGCTTTTGAGCTTTTATCAAGCACAGCATCATCAAGATTACTACATCCAATTGTCCCCGCCATCAATACTGTGGCTAATGAGGGAATTAGTATTTTTCTAAAGTTTTTCATTTTTCTATTTTTGATAATTGTTAGTAAAAATGGGAATTAACAAAACTGCTAATTATTTTATTCTATTAACGATTAGTCTAATAATGTGGTTTTAAATTTCTAATATAAAGTTTACTATTTTTAGAAATTAGCACTTAGTCCTAAAGTAAAAGTTCTTGCCTTTGGGTAAGCGATATAATCGATTCCTTTTGAAGCAACACCGTCTCTACCTGCAAGCGGATTAGTAATCTCAGGATCCAAACCTGAATAATTTGAAATCAATAATAAGTTCTGTCCCGATAACGAAATGTTCAATGATTTAGCAAAGCTATTCGCTGGCAATTTCACCGTATGACCAATTGTTAAGTTAGATACACGGATAAAATCAGATTTCTCTAAGTATAACGTTGAAGGAGTTGGAGCATCTCCATAATCCTGTCCTGTTGTACTTGAAATTGTATAAGGCGTAACGTTATTTCCTTGCTTCAATGAACCTCTATTCAACACAGCGTTGGCAGTATTGTTATAAGTATATCCCCCAGATTGACCGTTGATAAATACACTTGCATTCCATGCTCCAAAAGTAAAGGCGTTATTTAAGCCCCAAACAAAAGTTGCTAATGGACTTCCTTTATAAGTTGCAGGACCATCAGACAAAATTGTATTTCCTTTGCTATCATATCCTTTGAAATCTTTCAAGAAGAAACCAAAGATTGG
>JANXRS010000277.1 GCA_025356745.1 Arcicella sp. | reverse complement strand
CGAATTATACCAGCGGAAAATATTTTTGAGTTGTAGCATGATTTTGTTATGTTTAAGGAGTTTTACTCCGTTCGTAAACTCTTCACTGGATTAGCGATGGCGGCTTTAATTGCTTGATAACTTACTGTCAATAGGGCAATTAGCAACACAAACACTCCTGCAATTGCAAATATATTCCATTCAATATCAATTCGATAAGCAAAGGCTTGTAGCCACTTGTTCATAGCCCACCACGCAATTGGAAAGGCGATTACAAAAGAAATTAAAATCAGTTTTACAAAATCTTTTGACAGCAAACTGACGATATTACTTACGCTTGCTCCCAATACTTTTCTGATACCAATTTCCTTAGTGCGAGTTTCGGCAGCAAAAGCAACAAGTCCGAATAGCCCCATGCAAGCGATGAAAATAGCGAAAGCGGTAGAAAGAGAGAATATTTTTGATAAGCGTGATTCCGTTGAAAAAGTTTTATTGAAATCTTCGTCTAAAAAATAATAAGTAAATGGATTTGCTGAATGATATTTTTCGTATAAATATTTAATAGTTGATATTTTTTCGGCAATTTCTGCTTTAGGGTCAAGACGTACATATATTGTTGGATAGCCACTTGGTTTTATCCACGCAGTCGAACCTTCTTTGTAAATACTTATACTCAATGGCCCAATCTTTTCTTTTAGACCTGCAAAATTAAAATCTTTCAAAACACCTCCAATTTCATATTTATCTTGAAAAATATCTACATATTGTCCGATAGTTTTACTATTTTTGGCCAGTTCCAATTGTTTTATAGCTTCTTGATTGAGGAAAAGTTTTTTGTCTAAATTATTCATATCAATGGGCGTATTAACCCACTTTAAATCAACAGTTTTGAAGAAATTTTCATCTGCAACCATCGAATACAGCATTACATCCTTTTTAGATTTTTGAGATTTAACAAACCAAGCATTATATCCCCGAAAAAATGGAGTAGTTACAGATGTTATTGCTTTTACTCCTGTCATTTGTCGAATATCATTTTTCAAATTAAGATAGTTGTTTGCCAATGAACTGTCTATTTCAATCGCTAAAACTTGGTCTTTGGCAAATCCTAAGTCTTTGTTTTTCATGTAGTTAATTTGTTTTTGAGTAATAATTACGCAAATTATTAAAACAACAGAAACCGTAAATTGAAAAACAGTTATCCACTTTCGGATAGAAGCTCCATCTTGTCCACTCGTAAGTTTTCCTTTGATTACGTCTATCGGAATAAATCTTGAAAGTAGTAATGCTGGATAACTTCCCGACATAAAGGCACTGAAAATAAATAAGCTAATAAGTGAAAATAAGAAGAGAGGATTTGTTAGAAAAGAACTATCTATTTGTACTTCTAAAAGCTCATAGAAAGGTTGTATAAGAAGTTCAATAAAAACAATAGCTAAACCAAAAGAAACCAAGCAAAATAAAGCTGATTCCATATAAAATTGTTTGATAAGTCCATTTCTATCGGCTCCAACTACTTTCCGAATACCTACTTCTTTCGCTCTCGTAGTTGCCCTTGCCGTCGTTAAGCTCATGTAATTAAACAAAGCTAAAAACAAAATCAATATCGCAATTCCTGATAAAATATAAGCGTAACGAGCATTTTGATTCTCATTGAAGCCACCACTTAAATGTTGCGAAGAATATTGAATTAAACTATATGTTGCTTTTTCATCAAATGCTCCTGTTTTTTTGCCAGCTACTTTAATGTTAGAAGCTATTTTTTCAACGGCATTTTCTGAATTAAGTAAAAAATAGGTTTCAAATGCTCCACCACCTTGCCAAGTTTCTTTTTGTGATTTTCCAAGAAGAGGGTAGGTATTTATGGATGATAGGAAATCAAAATACATGGAAGAATTTGAGGGAATTTCTTTTAAAATACCAGTAATCGTATAGTTATATTTAGCGTTACAGATTAATGTTTTACCAATAGGGTTTTCATTACCAAAATATTTTTTTGCAATTTTCTCAGAAATAACTAATGAAAATGGTTCTTTTAACGCATTTTTAGAATTTCCTTCTTTCAACTGAAATGAGAAAGTAGAAAAAAATGAATTATCCACAAAATCAAAATTATCAGCTTTAAATTTTTGAGCAAGATTGGAAGGGTTTAAGAATATTGCACTCCCTCCTGACGTAATTCTTACAAAATCTATAACTTCTGGATTAGTTTCCTTTATAATTGGAGCCAATTTAGCTGACATTGATGTAAAATTCACTTCTTGTTCGCCATATTTTACCGTAGAAGAAACTTTATAAATCCTATCCCCATTCACATGAAATTTATCAAAACTAACCTCATGCGAGACAAACAGAAATATCAGCATAGCCACCGCCATACCTACTGCCAAACCCACAATATTAATGAAAGAATAAACCTTATTTCTAACAAGGTTTCTGAATGCGATTTTGAGATAATTTTGTAGCATAGCTTTAAGAAGGTAAAATTTAAAACGTTTTATCTTTTTATTATCCAATGTTATGCCAAGAAGTTAAAATATTGATTATTAGAATATTACAAATTTATAAGAAATAGAAACTGTCCGCTTTTGATACAATCCTGTTCGATAATGGACAAGCGAATAACATCAAATTAGTTTTTGTCTAACAAAATTCACTTCCTCCCTCACATCTACTTTCCCAGAAATCTTCGTTAAATCTCCCAATAATTTCTTCAAAAATACTTGATGACTTTCTGATTTTTCGTTAAAAGAACGATGATTTAAGGAGGTTTGAATCGTTAGCCATTCTTTAATAAAATCCTTTAAGTTTTCATCAAAATAAGTCTCGGCAAATTTCTCAAAAATGTATTGCTCAGCTACTTCATTTGGGTGAATTAAATCTGGTTTATAGAAACGATAATCACGTAAATCATCCATCATAATTTCGTAGGAAGGAAAATACTCGACGTTCTCATAATCAGTGGTTAAATAATGACAAGCGGCTCTGAGAATTGATTTTGACACTTGATTTTCGGGTACGCCATCTTTTGTATGTCGAACAGGTGAAACCGTCAAGATTACTTGCAGATCTGGATTGGTTTCTTTCAATGCTGCGTGTAAAATCGCAAATCCTTTACAAATATCTTTTACGCTCAAAAGTTCTTTTTCAAACAAACTGTTGGGCATTTTATGACAATTTGCTATATATGTTTGTGGATTTGAAAGTCGGTAAATGAAGGCAGTTCCGAAAGTAATTATTAGGCAATTGGTAGTAGGCAATAGAGAGTTGATAGCATAAATGGTTTGATTAATTTGCTCTTTTAAATTTTCCTTCGAATTACTGATGAATTGAGAATGAAAATCATAATGAAACCACATTTTTTGATTCTCTGCATACAGATGTTCATCCGCTTGCGTATAAGTAGGCGACAGAATTTTAAAAATAGAAAGTGGATTAAAAAGTGTTCCAAAGGGATTGACTAAAACATCTAATTTATTATTCCTCAATTGATTACCAACTACATCAGCAAAGCAAGAACCCAAGGTTAAGAGTTGAGAATTAAGTGAAATTTTGTGCTTGGATGGGGAAATTTGAAAGGTTGTTCTAAAATTTTGCATAACTGTTTTGGGTAAATATGTAAACGTAAAAAGGGATAAAAAGGAAAAAGAAGAATTTAATTTCCCCTTAATCTTTCTATCCCTTCTCCCATTTTTTCTTTATTTCTTATCGCTCTCTTACTTGAAATTTTAAAGTATCAGCATTAATTCCTGTAAAAATTCCTAAACCATTCGTAATGGTAGTGGGCGGAGTACTAATGTTCTGAGAAGTAGTTCCTGACGTATTATACAAAGCAACATAGTCTGGATTAACTTTTAAAAGAACGATATTATATTTTCCGAAATACAAAAATTGCTGTGAACGCAAATTAGTCGTTGTACCTTGCACAGGCTGACTTCTGAAACGGCGTTGAAAATTATTTACCGTTGTCGTAGTAGTAGTTGGTAGGGTAATAATTAAATCGGGTTTTGCTTCGATATTATCAGTTACTACAAAATGATAATCACTGTTCGGATTTGCCCACGTTAATACTATTTCTTGATTGCCATCCACGTTACGTCCCAAACCTCCCGTTGTGGTAATGACTTGCCGAGTACGAACAATGGAAGACAAACCAGAAGTTAAACTAATAGGTTTTGTTGGAATTATTGTACTGGCTGAGACCATTTTTCCATTATAAACAAATGATAATAAATAAGTTACACCCACTTTTAATCTAACGTCATTATCAGATTTATATAACGTATCTTGAAAAGATTTTAAAGCATACGTCTTTCCATCACCTGTCACCGTGATATTTAAACCCGAAATAAAAGTTTCAACATTAGTCACATCTTCACTGTAAGCAATCTCTTTTTTTACTTTTATTGTGATGGGCTGGTTTGGAATTAAGTAGCCCTCAACAATCGGTTTTGCACCTCCTGGAATGGCTGCATTGTCAGTATCACAAGAAGTTAAAAGTCCAATTCCCATCGCTAAAATAGCAGTGAATGAGAATACTTTATTATAAGTTGAATATGATTTCATTTATCCAATTTGATGATTTGATACTATGTTAATTTCAAAAGTTCGGACTCAATTTTATGTCCTGTATAATCTATCGACTTATTTAAACTTATAACTAAACGTAATATTTGGGGTGAAACCTAAATAATTTACGTCTGTAACTGATAAATATTTTTGATTAGTTGTTGCATCAGTAACGGTTTGATATTTTTTGTACCAAACATTAGTATGGCCATAAACATTGTACAATGATAAGCCAATACTTCCGTGTCCAAAGTTATAAGTTGCCGAAACGTCCATTCGGTGTGCGTTAGGTAAACGGTTTCCGTTAGTAGTTGATGGATCTGTAAAATCTTTCTCTGAACCGTCCAATAATTTCACTGTATAACCACCTACAATTGAAGTATAAGGTTTTCCTGTAGCATATAAAAAAGTTGCTCCTAAATCCCACCGTCCTAATTTATAGATATTCACTGATTTGAATTCGTGTCTTACATCAAAATTTGAAGGAAATGGATCTGGCGAGAATTGTAGCATAGTTTTTTCAGATTTAGCCAACGTATAGCCAACCCAACCTGTATAATCACCAAATTTTTTCTGAACCAAAAAGTCAATTCCTCTCACTTTACCCGTTCCATTAAAGAACGTTTCTTGAGCCAATAAACCACGCCCAATCTGTGGAGCAAATCGTAAAGTATATCGAGAATCATTATCAATATCTTTTACATAGCCTTCAACATCAAAAAGGTAATCATTAATTTCATAACTAAATCCTACAATATAATGTCTTGAAGACGTAACGGGCAAGTATGAATTATTGGCTAATACCCAGAAATTTCTGCTCCCGTTTGAAATATCCTCTCGCTCCACTTGTTTGGCAAATTGGTTATAAATACCCCAAGCTCCTTTAATTTTTAAATGGTCATTTACTACATAAGTTGCCGATAAACGTGGTTCAAAATAAGTCTTTGCCGTTGGACTAAAATACGACATTCTTATACCACCTTTCACCGTCAATTTTCCTAAATGTGCCTCATCTTGTAAATAGGCAGCAATTAATCCTCCGTTGTCATGTTTACTAATAATTTCAATGGTATCGTTTTGGCTGTTGGTATAATCAATATTTAACTTATTATATTGTAAACCAAAAAGCACATTATTCTTAGCAGATGTTTTGTATTCAACATCAAATTTTGCGGATAAATCAGTCAAATTATTAGATTCCAACGAGCCAAATTTAACCGTTTGCACTTCAGTTCCACGGGTAAACGTGGCTGAATTGGTATTATCTCTTTTACTGAAAAAATTTGAATAGCTTAAAAGTGCATTGGTATAAAATTTATCACTCCAACGTTTTGACCATTTTAAACTTGAACCCGTATTTCCCCATTTTGAAAGATCGGTATTACTAAAACCACCATTGCCTCCAAAAGGAGAAGTAATACTTTGTGAGTTATCCAAAACATCGTCTCCATTATAAAAACTCAGCGATATATTCTCATTCTCAGATGGCTTGAAAGTAACTTTACCGTTCAAATCATAAAAATATGAACTCGCTGTTTGACTACTTTGTAATTGACGGCGACCGCCTCCCCCAAATTGAGCATTTGTACTGCTTGAGTTAAAGGTATCGAAGATTTTGTTGTAAAGAGGTCCTGCCCACGAACGTCTGCCCGCTACCGAGAATGTCAAACGTTTATCTTTATTCAACAGTGGTCCTTCTGCCCAAATATTGGCACTCAATAACGTTATATCACCCCCAAAATTTCGTCCACGCTTATTCCCATCCTTACTCGTAATTTCAACTACAGATGAAATACGTCCACCAAATTTAGCATCAAAACCGCCTTTATAAAGTTGAACATCTTTAATTGGATTTGAATTAAATGCTGAAAAGAATCCGTATAAATGGTCCACATAATAAACCGTGAATCCATCATAAAGAACCAGATTTTGGTCAGGCGTTCCTCCACGTACATACAAACCAGAAGACGATTGGTTAGCCGCACTAATTCCTGGCATTAATTGGAAGGCACGAAACATATCTTTTTCGCCAATATTTGGCAATTTGACAATATTACGAGGAGTCATTTTGAACATTCCGATGGTCTCAGCGGCTTTCAAAACTTCCGTTTTTTCACCTTTCACAACCACTTCATCCAATTCTGCATTATCGGGTTCCATCTCAATTGTTACACCATTGATGGGGGCATCGGGAACAAGTTTTATGGTTGTCGTGATGTATCCGATATAACTCAAAATCAATGTTGTGGTATCCGTTGGAACTTTCAATAAAGTAAAATATCCATCCACATTTCCTTGAGTTCCCGTTCTATTAGCTCTAATGGCTACATTTACAAAAGGTAGAGGCTCGGAAGTACGAGCGTCAATAATTTTACCAGCGAAGGTAAATCCGAATTTTGTAGGAGCTTTATTGGATGCTCTATTGTTAATAATCGCTATTTTTGGACGCTCTACTTGCACTTCCCCTACTTTGACATCTGGCAACGGCATATTTGGAGTAATAATTGGACTTACTCCAGCATTACCTCCGTAATAAGTTCCACTATTATAACTACTTTTTACATAGACCTTTTGCGACTTATCAATAATGTTTACTACTTGGTTATCGTCCACATAGAATTTTAATCCAGAACCTTTTAAAAGTCCTTTCATACCTTCTTCAACGGTCATATTATCGAACCAAAAACTAGCATAAACTCCTTTAACAATGGTAGGATCATATTTGAATTTTATACCTGTCTTAGTCTCTAAATCTTGCAGAATTTCGACCAACTGGCGATTATTATAAAATTCATCTTTGATGGTAATACCCGTAGAAGTAGTTATCTGCGAAAATCCCCTCAATGAGAAAAATAATATGGTGACTAATAGAAAATATTTTTTCATTTACTTTTTAAATTAAAACGAACACAAAGTTAGGGCAATCTTTCCAAAAATTGCCATGCGTTAAGCTAATACTGAATACGAGAAAGGAGGTTTCTATGAATAATACGTAAAAATGAAGTTAAATATTGTTAAATCAAGTTGCCAGTTATAAGTAATGATTAAATCACGTATCCTCAGTAACGACTTGTCATTCACAACTCATCCTTTATGATTAATAACTCCTTATTGACCAATCAATTTAAAAAATTCTTCGGAATAACTTTCGCTAACGGGAATTTGGGCGTTCCCAATTTTTATTTTTAGGCTTCGGATTGACTCAATTTTATCCAAAGAAACAATGAAAGATTTGTGAACACGAAAGAATTCAGAAGAAGGTAACTTTTCTTCAATGGCTTTCATCGTCATTCTGGTAACAATAGGCTTAACAGATGAATTGAGGTTAATTTTAACGTAATCTTTCAATCCTTCAACGTAGGTAATTTCATCAGTCCTTATTTTAATTAAAGAATAATCAGCATTAACAAAAATAGTAGAATTTTTCAATTCACTAACATTTTCAATGACTAATGTTTTATGTTTTAAATTATATAAATCAGAGGCTTTATTAACGGCTTTCAGAAAACGCTCAAAGTCAATGGGTTTCAGTAAATAATCAATTACATTCAGATTAAACCCTTCCAAAGCATACTGTTTATAGGCAGTCACGAAAATCACCATGGGGCTATTCGTCAGACTTTGCAGAAATTGCACGCCTGTAATTCCAGGCATTTGAATATCTAAGAAAATCAAATCAATCTCTTGGTTTTGAAGCACTTCCATTGCTTCAAAAGGATTCTTACACCGTTTTACAAGATTTAGGAATGGTACTTTGTAGATATTATCCTCAATTAAATCAAGGGCAAGATTTTCGTCATCGACGGCTATACAGTTGAGCATTTTTTATTTTTATTTATCCAATAACCAATTTAACCAAATAAAAATCATCTTCATCTTTAATCGTAAGTTGATGATTATCAGGATATAACAATTCTAATCTTCGTTTTACATTGTTCAGTCCAATTCCCGATGCACTATCTTTTACTTCCTTGAATTGACGATTAACTTTATTTTTTACTTCAAAAATTAAACGGTGATTTTCCGTATGTAAATCAATGATAATGGTCGGATTCAGAATCATTCCAACCCCATGTTTAAAGGCGTTTTCCACAAAAGGAATCAATAACATGGATTCAATTGATTGAGATTCATCTAAATGATTATCGTGAAAATTTATCTCAATATCATCCCCAAAACGTAATTGTTGAAGTTCAATATATGCCCTCAAATATTGGGTTTCACGTTCAATGGTAACTTTCGCATCGTCTGATTCATACAACATATAACGCATTAAATCGGACAGTTTCACCACTACAGGTTCAACTCGTTCTGGTTTCCTCCGTGACAATGAAACGATACTATTCAACACATTAAAAATGAAATGCGGACTAATCTGTGAACGCAAAAAAGATAATTCTGATTTTAATTTTTCTGTTTCTTGTTCCTTTTTTTCTTGTTCATTCTTCAAATTATCCGACAGGATACGATAGGAAGCACTCACAGCTAAGAAAAAAAGCAACTGAAAAGTTGAACCTGTGCGTGGGAAAAACTGATTAGGAAAGAAGTATTCTTTTATCAATGAATTAAAGAAAAACGCACCCAAAACGAGAAAAATTGCAGTAAGAAAATAGGCCCAAATCCCTTTTTTTTGAAGAATTTTAGGAATTAATATTTCACTATTCAAGTAAAAGAAAGGAATATTTATAAATGCAAAAATAGCGAAAAATTGCGTTATCGTAAACATTTGAATTACTGGAATTTTAGGCGTTTCAGGAGATACAGGCGAAGGTTGCAACAAAAATGGCAAAGCTAACACAAAAGCCCAAAAAGCAAGATGTAAAAAAACAATTTGATATTTTGGTAAGGAAGTATCGGGCATGGATTTATTTTTTTACAAATCTAACGAATTTAGGCTTTCAGAAAAACAGATTAGCACGAGCCATTATTATCTGCCGACCATTTGATATTTTTAGGAGATAAAGTTTCGTTTATTTATGGATGCAATATCAGAAAACTTGATAACAAAACAACAATACCAAGGTAGATAAAAACCAAATTCATATCTCCAATTAAACACTT
>JANXRS010000269.1 GCA_025356745.1 Arcicella sp. | reverse complement strand
ATGTCAATGGAATTAATTTCGATGGATAATTGGGATGTGTATTTTGATAATGAAGAAGAGTTAAAACGGGCAAAAATTCAACATTTGGAAGACATTATTAGCACGCTTCCGTGGGTGGCAACGGTGGATAAATTCCAACATTGGATTTACGAAAACCCAACGCATACTACCACAGAACGCACGGAGGCTTGGGTACGCATATACGAGCAATTCGCAGACAGTATCACCGATTGGTCAGGTTTAGAAAAATATAGAGATACGATGTGGCATAAGCAATTACATATTTTTGAATTGCCATTTTATTACATCGAATACGGCATTGCACAGTTAGGAGCCATTGGCGTGTGGAAAAACTACAAAGAAAACCCACAAAAAGGTTTGGAAGGCTATTTGAATGCTTTAAAATTGGGTTATACTAAATCTATAGGCGAGATTTATGCGGCTGCCAATATTCCGTTTGATTTCTCAAAAGCCCATATTGCTTCATTGATGAATTTTGTGAGAGCGGAGTTGGTGGTTTTGAAGGCGTAAGAAGTAAGAGTCCCTAACATTTATGAAAATGTTAGGGACTCTTTAAATTATTTATTAGCTTAATTAAGTATTTCACTTTTGGTATTTGTTATACTTCTTTATTAGTTATTTCCAAAATATCCGCAATTTGATTTATTTTAAAGTTACCTCAATTGAGAAGCATTAAATATATCAAATCTCTTCACGCCTCACCCCCCTTTAAAAAATTATTCTTTCTCCTGCGAGAAATATCTGCTTCGTAGCCATCCGTTAAAATTAATTGGGATGTCAGTAAATTATGTTCAATAATACAATTCTGATTTACAATAAAACCTCGGTGAACTCTGATAAAACCTTTATTATTTAATAGAGTTTCGTAGTGTTTGAGGGTGCGTGCTGATATGCGTTGCTTGCCATTCTGTAGGTAAAAATGAGTATAATTAATATCGCCTTTTAACATAATAATTTGATTAATGACAATCGTTTTTTTCTTCTTGTGATCGATTGTTAACAAGTCTTGTTTATTAGCTTTGAAGTTTTTCATGGGAAGTCCAAAATTGATAAATTATACATAAAATTATGTTAAAACAATTATATAAGTGATAAAAGAGTTTTTATAAGACTTAAACAAATTTAATACTTATAATTTCATCAGCCTAATAATAAATTTCTATTTAACAGAAAATTAATTTTGCTTCTCATATACTTCACATTTTAGTGTGAATTGTTCCCATTATCGTCACAAAATATTTTATTCTTATATAATTTTTTATAGTAAGAACCACACTCGACATCCATGTATTT
This sequence comes from Arcicella sp., assembly GCA_025356745.1. Classification (GTDB taxonomy): domain Bacteria; phylum Bacteroidota; class Bacteroidia; order Cytophagales; family Spirosomataceae; genus Arcicella. The sequence continues at coordinate 4,736 of JANXRS010000269.1, read as the reverse complement.
ATGCTATGCTAATCGTCCGTTTGAATGATTTTAAAAACCAAGGGCGTGGGGGCAATTAGTAATCCTATATCATCTACGTAAAACTTTTGCCCTATCATTCCTAAATAATTTCTTACATTAATTCGCTGAACGGCAGGAGAATTTCCAATATCTGACTAAGGCATATTTTTCATTCATAGATTTAAACTAAATCTATTTCAAAGCAATCCCTCGCTGAGTCAAGAATGAAACTGCATTTTGGTCGCCTTTAGCCACCGCACTTTGCATCGCTTTGATACCGTTTGGAAAATCACCGTGTTGACCATATTCTAATCCAATATTATAATCAAAACTTCCGTCTTTTTTATCAGTAATAATTCCCTTCTGCCAAGCCTTGACTGCATTTTGCCAATCACCCATTGATTTGTAGGCTACACCTAAATTTTTGTAAGCAACGGTTGCCTTTGGGTCAATTTTGATGGCCTTTTCTAACTCTTTAATCTCGCCTTCATGGTCACCTCTATGATTCAAAATGGTACTGATATTTATGTGAGGGTCAGCAAATTTTATATCCAAATTCATGGCTGTTTGGTAACGTTTCATGGCTTCATCTTCTTTGCCTTGTTTTGCCAAACATAAACCCATAATATTTTGAGCAAATTGGTTTTTATTATCCGATTTATCCAAAGCGAGCTGGGATTCCTCTATGGCAATATTATATTTTCCTGTATAATAATAGGCTGCACCAAGCATCCAGTGGAGGTTTTGCATTTCTTTAGGCTTAATTTTTAAAGCTGCTTCAAAATTATCAACCGTTAAATCATACTTCTTTTCATCAAAATAAATCTGTCCTAAAGCGGTATGAACATCGGCCGTTTTGAAGGTCGTTTTATGGGTTTCTTCAAAATAAAACTTGGCTTTTTCGTTATCTTTTTTACCAAACCAATACCATCCCATATTACTGGTAACCATCGGGTCATTCGGGTGTTTTTCGTAAATTGGTGTAAATAATGTCAGTGTGTCTTTCCATTTCATTGATTGGTTGAAAGATAGAAAAGTTAAGCTTAATAAAAGCACCGCTCCAATCCCAAGCATCAACTTCTTTGTAGCTGTTTTTTGATACAAACGATTGATAAAAACCGCTAAAATTACTAAAGGCCCAATCGAGGAAACGTAGAAATAACGGTCAGCCATTAAGGCACTACCTACGGGTAGCACTTGCGAGACGGGAAAAATTACGATGAGAAAATAAAGCCCTCCCCACCAAACTAATTTGTTTTTCCGACCCGTCCAAAATAAGAGAATTGCTAAGGCTAATACACCCGCAAAGGCAGAATAATAAATTGAAGGAATTGTTCCCGCTGGTTTTTGTGGATAAGGATAAAAGGCAATCAAATTAGTGGGCAAAACCATTTTTATCCAGTAATAAAGTACGCCATAATTAATCATAAAAAAGCGTTCTGAGAGGGAATAAGCATCACTAATTACCTTTGTGGCATTTGCTCCTGCATCACTTTGAGCCTTGATTGAGATAATACCTGTTATCAAAGAAACAACCAAAAATGGAGCTTTCTCAATGCCAATTTTGATAATTTGCTTACGGTTCAACAGGAAATAATCCGTAATCAAAAATACCACTGGCAAAATCACCGCCATACCTTTTGATAAACACGAAAGAATAAATAAGCCTAAAGCATACCAAAGATGTTTATTTTTCCAATTGGTAACCACGTGGTCGTCAGTTGGGACACTAACAGCAACATATTTCAAATATTGCCAGAAAGACAAAAGCAAGAACAAAGTATAAAGAACATCTTTCCGTTCGGCTGCCCAAATCACCGATTCTACGTGTAATGGATGAATGGCAAAAAGCACTGAAGTAATCGCCCCAATCAAGAAGTTTTTACTCAATTTTTCAACTACTTTAAATACTAAAATGCTGTTAATGATGTGAATAACGGTATTATTGAAGTGATAAACCCAAGCGGTATCCTTTACAAGCGAGTATTCAATATAGTACGTTACCATCGTAAGAGGATGCCAGTTACCAAGATAATAATCGGAAACAAGGGTCTTGAAATTTTTGAAGGAAACTTGACGTAAATCTTCATTATTGACGATATAAAACATATCATCCCAGACATAACCGTTCTGAAAACCAGGCAAAAAGGCGATGAATGCACACACGGCAATGATTCCTACAAGAATCCAAAAATTGCGTTCAGTATAAGGAATTGATTCAATCAAAACTTCGGAGTCTTTAACATTTTTTGTAGCTTGATTAACGATTTGAGGCTTTTGTGTAATACTCTTAGGAGTTGAAGATATTTTATTCTTTGCCATATTTTTTATAGGAGAATTTAGGGTTTCTTGATTATAAGCAAATAGTATATAAAACTAAACAGAATTGAGAACTTTATGCATTATTAAAAATTCAAACGAAAGATTTTTAGCATTCTTTTTTATTAATTCTAAATGATTATTAATTCTAAATGATTCTCATTAATTTTGTACTTTTACAAGAAAATTGATTTAGGGCAATACTAACGCCCAATTATTCAGCTCAGATAACAAAGAACTAATTATAAAATGGGATTATTTAGCTTCCTAACTTCAGATATTGCGATTGACCTCGGTACTGCCAACACGTTAATTATTCATAAAGACCGTATTGTGGTGGACGAACCATCAATTATTGCCCTTGATAAAATGAGTAATAAGGTTTTGGCTATTGGAAATAAGGCCATGCAAATGCACGAAAAAACCAATGAAAATATCAAAACCATTCGTCCATTGAAAGACGGAGTAATTGCCGACTTTACCGCTGCCGAGTTAATGATTCGTGGAATGATAAAAATGATTGATACGGGAAATCGTTTCTTTACACCTTCACACCGCATGGTTGTTTGTATTCCATCGGGTATTACGGAGGTTGAAAAACGTGCTGTAAAAGATTCTTGTGAACACGCAGGGGCAAAAGAAGTTTACATGATTCACGAGCCAATTGCTGCTGCAATCGGTATTGGAATTGATATCGAACAACCAAACGGTTCAATGATTGTGGATATCGGTGGTGGAACCACTGAAATTGCTGTTATTGCTCTCTCAGGCATTGTTTGTGAGGCTTCTGTACGTATTGCGGGAGATGTTTTTACTCGTGATATTGTTGATTATATGCGTCGTGAACACAATCTTTTGATTGGTGAGCGTTCGGCTGAATTAATCAAAATTGAAGTTGGTTCGGCTTTGCCAGAATTAGAGAATCCACCTGCAGATTACGAAATCCGTGGTCGTGATTTAATGACGGGTATTCCAAAAGAAATTAAAGTTACGTATTCAGAAATTGCTTACGCTTTGGATAAATCAATCTCGAAAATTGAGGAAGCTGTGATGAAGGCTTTGGAGGTTTCACCACCAGAACTTTCGGCTGATATTTATCATAACGGGATTCATTTAACGGGTGGAGGAGCTTTATTGCACGGTTTAGATAAGCGTTTAGCCAATAAAACAAAATTGCCAATTCACATTGCTGATGATCCACTTCGTGCAGTTGTACGTGGAACGGGTGAAGTTTTAAAACATTTAGACCACTTCAAGCCAATTCTTATTTCTTAATTTTTAGTTAAAGGGTTATTCAAGTTAAAGAGTTAAAAAGTTATGGACTTGTCTGTTAAACTTTCTAACTCTTTAACTTTTTAACTGCTAAAACTTTTCCCCAATGTACCAACTCGTCCAATTTATAACTCGCCAACGAGCCTTCATTTTGTTCGCATTTTTGGAGGTATTAAGTCTATGGTTTTTTTATTCAGTCAATAATTATCCTAGTGCCATTTTCTTTAATACCAGTAATTATTACGCTGCAAAGGCTTTAAGTACTTCAAATTCGATAAGAGAATATTCTAATTTAAAGGAGGCAAATACTGAATTAGCCTCTGAAAATAATTATCTAAATTCGATGATTGCTAAGTTACAAGCCCAGCAATTAGATAAATCAATTGTTAATTACAAAGCAGATTCGATTGTTGCAAGCAGATTCAAGTTCGTTGTGGCAAAAGTATCAGGATTAACAACCTCTCAATTTAACAATTATATTACGATTGATAAAGGCTCTGCCGATGGACTTGCTCCAGGCATGGGTGTAATTTCTTCAACGGGTGTCGTTGGTAAAGTCAAGTCATGTTCCGAACATTACTCTGTTGTAATTTCAATTTTACATTCTGAATATTCAATATCTGCAAAATTAAAAAGTAATAATGAAATTGGTTCTGTAAAATGGAAAGGAGTTAATTCTGAGATAGTAGAAATGACGGAAGTGTCTCGTTATAAGATAGTTAGAGTAAAAGATACGATTGTCACCTCTGATTTTAATTACGTTTTCCCTCCCAATATTACCATTGGATACGTCAAAAAAGTGGGCGTAAAACCTGACCAAACTTTTCATGAAATTGATGTACAGTTAGCCACAAATTTTCATACGCTTGCTTACGTTTATGTGATAAACAATAAATTATTAGGGGAACAAAAAGCGTTGGAAGAAAAAAGTGAAGATGTGAAAGCGAAGTAATCTGGTTATCGGTTTTATAGAAGTAAACTCACCAAATCATTCCCTTTAAAATTAGCTGGATTCAAGTCGCAAATGCAACTTCATTATTTAAGAAATTAATTTTATAAAATTCGTTAGGAGAAAAGTAACCTAATTTTTTTCTTGGTCTGTTATTGAGTTTATCTTGAACATCAGCTACTTGTTGATGGGTAAT
>JANXRS010000219.1 GCA_025356745.1 Arcicella sp. | reverse complement strand
TTCTCGTTTGGGGCGGTCAATTAAAGAGGTTTTACAGATAATCGAAGAGTTGATTCAAGTGAAAAGATGTAAACTTATTCTCATCAAACAGAATTTACATCTTGACCCCAGCAATCAGCACGACATGACCAACAAAGTTTTACTCACCATATTTTCCATGGTAGCGGAACTCGAAAGAGATTTTATTTCGGAAAGAACCAAAGAAGGACTCAGGGCAAGAAAAGAAATGGGAATCAAATTGGGTAAACCCAAAGGAGTCATACAAAAATCCATTTATGACCAAGATAAAGAGAAGGTTTTTCAATTACATAAATTAGGCGTTCCACTCAATACCATCATTAAAACCCATTTAGGATACGGAAAATACCTGTCTCTCAAAGAGTATATCCAAAAAAGAAGCTAATGAACCACCTGAGAATCGTGTAGCTTCAACAATTGTCAAGAAGAAAAAATCTGCCAGACCCGCGACGATTTATGTACGTTCTTTTAATTTTACCCAATAAAGGTTTATACTCTCTTTGTTTGACTTTTTCTTAACCAAATCTAAACACGCTAATATCCATGCAGTTCTATTTTTTACTTTGGGATGTACTCCATTATTTAGTTCAATATCCAAGGTTACAAATCTTGTTAAAAGTTCACCATCCATTAAAATCTTACTCATTAAATAATTAGACATATTGTAATCACGAGCCAAAATTATTGAGGCTGCCTTCGATAAATAATCTGGATCAGCTATTCTTTTTAAAGCATCTGATAACTCCTCTTTCTCTCGGTGGCTAATCGTAATAGCGTCCATAATGGTAAATGTCAAATGCGATACATTCCTCAGTTTTTTGCTTGTACTTTCATATTCAAAATTTATTGCTTCAAAAGAACTTTCCGCCAATTCTCTTCTGGCTGGTTCAATTACATACTTTTTAAAATCCTTGAAATTGGTATATTTATCTGCATCAACGCCTAAAATTTTCCTAATTTCTTCAATGCTATACACAAACATATTTCGATTTTGCCCGATGTGCATACGTAATAACCGATACATCGGAGTTGTATAAATTGATTTGAAACTAAGAACGTTCTCAAATTTATACTTGGCGTATTGTTTTTCAAGAAAAAATAGATAGGGAGAAATCTGTGGATTTGTATAAAATTCCAAAAATCCTTGGTCGGGATTATAGTCAATTTTAATAAATGGGAAAAGGTGCGTAAACTTCTCTTTTTTTGTTTCAATAGAGATTTCCTCAATCGTGATAGGTTTTGCTCCCAGACTGGCTGAATGAGTCTTTAAATCGGCATATTTGATATGTTTGGAGATATACTTTAAAGGAATTTTAATAATTAAGCCTGTTGTTGACGAAATATCTTTTGATTTTTCAAAATCTATTTGATTAATAAAAAATTCAAAAATCTTTTGTTCAATCCGCCCATACTTAGCATGACTGACAACTAAGTTATTAGGTAAGTAGTTATTTACCCTTCTCTCAATGAAAGTTTGTTCTTCAAAGTTATATTCTTGTACTTGAGAAAATTCTTGTTCATTTTCCATAAATTATAAGCTTAGATTTCTACGGATTTTATAGCGGTGGGTAATTTTTTTAAAGTTATCCACAATTGATGATATTAGCAAAGTTTTAAGTGTCTAAAAACTCCCCTTAGAGTGTCTAAAAACTCCCCTTACGAGGATTTTAAGTGTCTAAAAACTCCCCTTAGAGTGTCTAAAAACTCCCCTTACGTCTTGTAACTATTTGATAATCAGAAGATTACAATCCGCTAAATCAATCAAATAATATTGAGAAATATATAAATCAAGAAAAAATTACTAAAAATAAAAGGATTTAAGTCATATTTTGCTAAAAACAGCAATACTTAATTACTTCTTCTGGTTTGCTTTTTAAGAAAAGTGTCTAAAAACTCCCTTAATCTGAAATACACTCTATTTGAACATAAAATTTTATGTTCCGAAGTGTCTAAAAACTCCCCTTACAAACATTTTAGTAATTATTGACTGATGTTACGCAAGGTTACCCTAACGTAGTTATTTGATACTGATTATCTTTGTCTATGGAAAAAATGATGGATTTTTACACAGACTATTTGATTAGTAGCACATCACAAACAAGTGCCACGGGTTTATCAAGACTTT
>JANXRS010000176.1 GCA_025356745.1 Arcicella sp. | reverse complement strand
GTTACTTGGTCATCATGTAATATTTTCTCAACGCAAGATCATGCTGCTGCTGCAATTGCCGCTACTGGTGTGGCAGTATATGCTTGGAAAGGCATGAACGAAGAAGAATTCAACTGGTGCATTGAGCAAACTTTGTTCTTTGGCGAAGAGCGTCAGCAGTTGAATATGATTTTGGATGATGGTGGTGATTTGACTAATATGGTTTTCGATCAATATCCAGAATTGATTGACGGAATCAGAGGGCTTTCAGAAGAAACTACAACGGGCGTTCACCGTTTATATGAGCGTTTGAAGAACGGAACTTTATACCTTCCTGCTATCAACGTAAACGATTCTGTAACGAAATCTAAATTTGATAATAAGTACGGTTGTAAAGAATCTTTGGTTGATTCAATCCGTCGTGCCACTGATATTATGTTAGCTGGAAAAGTTGCCGTTGTTGCTGGTTATGGCGACGTTGGAAAAGGATCGGCTGAATCGTTAAGAGGTGCAGGTTGTAGAGTTTTAGTAACTGAAATTGACCCAATCTGTGCTTTACAAGCAGCAATGGACGGTTATGAAGTAGTTACAATGGATCAAGCGGCTTTGCGTGCAAATATCTTTGTAACAGCTACTGGAAATTTACGTATCATTCGTGAGCGTCATTTCAGAGCGATGAAAGATAAAGCTATTGTTTGTAACATTGGTCACTTTGATAATGAAATTGACATGGCTTGGTTGAACGGAACTTACGGTTCAACGAAAGAGCAAATTAAACCACAAGTTGATTTGTATAATCTTGACGGAAAAGAAATCGTAGTATTGGCTGAAGGTCGTTTAGTAAATTTAGGTTGTGCGATGGGACACCCTTCTTTTGTGATGTCAAATTCATTCACGAACCAAACGTTAGCTCAGTTAGAATTATGGTGCAATACTGATAAATACGAAAAGAAATTATACATCCTTCCAAAACATTTGGATGAGAAAGTAGCAAGATTACATTTAGCACATATTGGTGTTACTTTGGAAACCTTGGAAACTGAACAAGCTGAATACATTGGTGTATCAGTTGAGGGACCATTTAAGTCTGATTTATATCGTTATTAGGATTTTGTGATTGCTGAATTTTGCAATCCACATTTATAAAAACTCCCTGTCATAATCATTTGACAGGGAGTTTTTTATGTATTTTTCTGAAAATATCAATTCTAAATATAAGTATTAAATAATACATTTATGTTTATTTAATACTTATATTTACTAATAATTCACAAATTTTAATCTTAATATTCATGTTAGTAGAATTTAGTGTTGGCAATTTTTGCTCTTTCAAAGATATCCAAACGCTTAGTATGGTAGCAGCTCCCATATCTTCAAAAAACAAAGAACTTGATGAGCAAAACACTTTTCAAGCAACTCCTAAATTGAGGTTGTTGAAGACGAAGGCTATTTATGGAGCAAATGGTAGTGGGAAGAGTAATTTGGTTAGAGCTATGATGTCATTTAATACTTTCATTTTAGGTTCTATGCAAGACACTTTATTCAAAGCTCTTTTCAATTCACCATTCCTTTTTTCAACAAATACCTTAGATAAACCTTCGTATTTTCAAATCATCTTTATTATTAAAAAAACTACTTATAGATATGGATTTGAGACTAATAACAAAGGGATTTCTTCAGAATGGTTATTTGCTACTCCGAATCTACGAGAAGTAACTTTTTTTAAGAGAATTAATCAAGAAATAGAAATAAATAACAGACATTTAAAAGGAGCTAAAAAAATACAAAATTTAATTGGGACTTCTTCTCCAATTTTCAAAAACACATCTTTATTTTTATCAGTTCTATCCTCATTAAATAATCCTATTGGTTTAGAAATTGTAGAATATTTTGATCATTTTTTTATTGATTTAACTAATTCAGAATTAAAAAATTTAGAAAATGCAAAACGAAATATTTCAATAAATACTTTTAGGAAAGGGCATTTCAGAGAAGAAACAAGCGATTTGTTAAAATTTGCAGATAGTGGCATTGATTATATTGGAACTGCAAAAAAAGATATAAAGGATGATACTCAAGACGAAGAAATTATCGCTTTCACAAGTAAAGTGTTTAATGAAGTCGATAATAAAATTGAACCAATAGTTTTGCCATTTTTTCAATTTGCATCAGAAGGAACGAAGAAAGTATTTGATATGTCTCCATTAATTCATCAATCATTAGAAAATGGAGACCTGCTAATGATTGATGAATTTGATTCAAAATTACACCCAATCATTACAAAAAAAATCGTCGAATTATATAACAAAAACAAGAACAATGCCCAGTTAATTTTCGTCACCCATGACACTAACTTGCTGGATTACAGATTATTACGCCGTGACCAAATTGCTTTTGTAGAAAAAGACAAATTTGGGGCAAGTCATCTTTATGATTTAGTAGAGTTTAAAGGAGTGAGAAATGATGCTTCGTTTGAGAAAGATTATTTGGACGGACGTTATGGAGCGATTCCATTTGTAGGTAACTTTGAAACCATTTTTTCTAAATAATCTATGTCTGCAAAACCAATAAAAAAATCTGATCAATTAGCTGGTTGGAATAAAAAAGCAAGCCCTTCTAAATATGCAATTGGGAGCAGAAACATCGCCAAGAAGTTTCTAATTGTTTGTGAAGGACAAACCGAAGAAATCTATTTCAAAAGTTTTCCTGTTTTAACCGCAACGGTAAGTGCCAAAGAGACTGGCAGAACAAAATTAGCATTGGTTAACAAAGCAAGAGATTTAGCCAAAGAAGATAATTATGATGAAATATGGTGTGTATTTGATATGGATATAAATTACGCTGATCAAGAAAAACAGCGTAATGACTTCAATGGTGCCGTCAAACAATGTCAAGAAACTAAGAAGTTTAAAGTAGCTTATTCAAATGATTGTTTTGAATTATGGTTTTATCTTCATTTTGCTTATACCGATCAACAAAATCATCGCACTTTTTACTACAGAAAACTCCGAGAATTTTGGGATATAAATTATGAAAAAAAAGGAAAAGAATTAGAATTTTGTAGTACAATTTATGATAAACTTCAAGCAGATAATTGCTCACAAACAGAGGCAATAAAAAGGGCTGAAAAACTCCATCAATCCCAAAATGATAAATTACCTTGCGACCAAAATCCTATAACAACTGTTTATGAGTTGGTTCGAGAACTAAATAAATATTTAAAACAATAATAGATTTACGTTTATCAAGCATCTTAGCTTAACGGGGAGTTTTGCTTTTCAGCCTAAATTATTCGTAATTTGTACCCAAACAAACTATTTATTCCTTTTGCCAACAACACTACTACATATTCTCCCAACAGCAAAATCAGCAAGTTCAAAATTTGATATTGAAAAATTAAATCAATATACCCTTTCTTGCGAAATATCCGAATCTTCTTTTTATTGTGAAGTATTAGAGTCGGCTGATAATCAATTACTTGCTTCTGAAAAATACGATTTTCCAGAAGTGAAAGAATCTGTTTCTATCACTCAATATTTAGAATCTATTTACGAAACTCACGATTTTTTGAAGTCTTTGAAATGGAAATCTATTGATATAATTATTGATAATCAATCGTTTACATTAATTCCCGTTGATTTATTCAAAAAGGAATATACTTCTCTTTATTGGCAATTGGCAAAGGGAACACTCATCACAGACGATGATGAGATTCATACAAACACGCACGAAGATTTAGGAATCGTCAATATATATAGTTCCACCCGTGATTTATACAATTGGTTATTAAATACTTACCCATTAGTAAATATAACTGTTAAACACAAAACAAGTCAGTTAATTGATTTTGCGGTATTTACAAGTAAAGCTCAAACCGCCTTTATTTATTTCGGGAATCATCATTTTACCATGGTTATTACTGCCAATGGTATTTTGAAATTTTGTAATCGTTTTGCTTATAAAACTTCACAGGATTTAGTGTATTATGTGCTCTTTACGATGAATGAATTGGAAATTGAACCCGATGAGATTTTCCTAAAACTCTACGGAAATATTAAGGAACAATCGGAAGATTTTGAAGTACTTGCTCAATATTTAAATAACGTCAAAATATTAATGCTTAACCAAGAATTACCTTAAAATTTATGAAAAAAATCGCCTTTTTCCCTGGCTCATTCGATCCTTTTACAAAAGGACACGAAGATATTGTACTACGTGGACTCACCCTTTTTGATGAAGTTATTATTGGAATTGGGCATAATGCCACAAAAGCAAGGTATTTTTCCATCGAAAAAATGATAACTTGGATTGAAGAAACCTTTGAAGGAAAATCGGTTAAAGTGGTGTCTTACAATGATTTAACCGCTAATGTTGCCAAAGATATGGGAGCAGATTTTTTAATTAGAGGACTTAGAAATACCACAGATTTTGAATATGAAAATTCTATTGCACAAGTCAATAGATATTTAGTAGAAAATTTAGAAACGGTTTTTTTGATAACCGCTCCCCATTTAGCTCCTATAAGTTCAACAATCATTCGTGATTTACACCGTTACGGAACTAACATTGATAATTTTTTGCCCTATAATATTCATAAATAATCAAGTCATCAAAAATCTGATATTAAACATAGAAGTTAGGCATTATTATACTATTTTGGTCTGAGAATTTTCTGGTAAAATACTTATTGTCAAAATTTACGCATGAGGCAGAAGTGTATTCAATTCTAAAGTGTCGTATTTAGGGTTACTATTGTTTTCATAGTCATTTACCAATACTGCCAAAATGTCTTTTAACTGCTCTAAACGCTCTAATCCTAATACTTTAGTAAATTTTTTATCAATATATTCCGTACACCTCTTCCATTCTAACAAGGCATCGTAACCTCGTTCGGTTAATTTCACCATCACTGAACGAGCATCACAAGGATGTTTTTCCACAAAAACATACCCACCATCCGCTAATTCTTTCACTACTTTACTCATTCCTTGCTTCGTAATTCCTGCTCTGAGCGCTAATGTATTCACAGTAGTTCCCTCTAAATCAATATGCACTAAAGCCATAATATGACCGACTCGAAAATCGGTATATTCTTTTCCCCTTAAAAATTCCGATGCCACTTCACTCATAAATCGGTAAGATTTATTTAATAAACGTCCTAATAAACGATTCTTACCTTCTTTAAATGCTTTTATTTCTTCGATTTTATTAGATTCCATATTGATTCTGTTTCAAATTTGCTACAAAGATAAATAGAATTAAATAATAGTCAATATACTTGACTATTATTTAATTTTTTCATAAATTTGTGTCGTCAATAAGGTTTACTATTTTCAGGTATTGGGTCGTAGTTATCAGGTATTAAGTAAAATTGCTCAGTGAAACCTTAGCAAAATTTTAATTTTTAATCAACAAATTATTTTATCATGGAAACAGAAAATCCTATCAAAAAATATCTTCCTAAAGTGATTCTTATAGGTGTAATTGGAGCTGCTGCCTATTATGGTTACACGAAATACCAATATGCCGTTTCGCACGAAGACACCGATAATGCCCAAGTTGAAACCTATTTCGTGCCTGTGTTACCTCGTATGGCGGGTTATGTTAAAGCCGTAAATGTCAAAGATTATGACGTAGTGAGAAAAGATGAAGTGTTGGCAGAAATTGATACCGATGAAGCTCGTTTAGTTTTAGATGAATTAAATGCTGATTTTGTCCAATCACAAACGGATGTAGAAAATGCAAAAGCCAATATAAATAACTTAAATGTAACCGTAAAGTCTTCGCAAGCAAATTTAAAAGCAAACTTTTTACGCCGTGAAAAAGCAAAAAAAGATGCTGAACGGGATGCTAATTTATTGGCTGATAATGCCATAACTCGTAAACAAGGGGATGATAGTAAATCAAATGCTGAGATTTTATCTGCTCAATACGAAGCGGGCAAGGAGGATATTTTAACTTCAAAATCAAGAATGCCGATTCTTCAAGCGGCACTTCACAAAGCTCAATCTGTTTTGGCGGTTAAGCGAGTAAAAATTGAACAACAAAAACTGCGTTTGACTTACTCGAAAGTTTATGCTCCTACTTCTGGACGGATTGGCAAGAAAAATATTGAGGTAGGACAATTTATTCAAGCAGGACAACCTTTAATGACAGTCGTACAGGATACTACGTTTTGGGTAGTGGCCAATTTTAAAGAAACTCAAGTAAGTAAACTCAAAATTGGAGATGAAACCGAATTAAAATTAGATGCCTATCCTGATAAAATTTTGAAAGGAAAAATAATATCTATTTCTGATGCCACAGGTGCAAAATCATCGCTTTTACCTGCGGATAATGCCTCTGGAAACTTTGTAAAAGTTACGCAACGAGTTCCCGTGAAGATTGAAATTTTGGATTTAGAGAAAAATAAGGGAATGTTAAGAGCAGGGCTTTCATTGGAAGTAAGTGTGCCATTAAAGAAATAAGGAATGAAAAAATACATTATCGTACTTACAACTATAACGGCAGCCATCATGGAACTGCTCGATACTACAATTGTCAATGTTGCCCTAAACCAAATTTCAGGGGCATTAGGGGCAACTATTGAAGATATTGCCTGGGTGATTACCTCGTATGCCATTGCCAACGTAATCATCATTCCGATGACGGGTTTTTTAGGAGAATATTTTGGTAGAAAAACCTATTATTTAACCTCAATGATACTTTTTGGCATTGCATCATATTTTTGTGGAGCATCCGACAGTCTATGGGAATTGGTGCTTTGGCGATTCATTCAAGGTATTGGCGGTGGAGCTTTACTTTCAACCTCACAGGCTATTTTATTCGATGCTTTCGATGCCAAAGATCGTGGAATTGCCTCTGGATTATTCGGCATGGGAATTATTTTAGGCCCCACTTTAGGTCCTGTTATGGGCGGATATATTGTTGAACATTATAGCTGGGAACAGATTTTCTACGTAAATATTCCCATCTGTATCATTGCCAGTATTTTAACGATTTTATTTATTGATAGAAAAGTTGGGGAGGGCGAGAAAAAAGACCAAATCTCTATTGACTATATGGGTATTATGCTTTTGGTCGTAGGAATTGGGGCATTGCAATATGTTTTGGAAAAAGGAGAATCCGAAGATTGGTTTGAATCCCGCCAGATTATCATCATATCAATTATGGCGTTTATTGGACTTGTGGGTTTTGTTTGGAGGGAGTTTACGACTGGTCATCCCGTTGTTAATCTACGAATTTTTAAATATAAAACGTTTGCTATTTCTTCCATATTTACACTTGTCTCTGGTTTTGGGTTATTTACTTCTGTTTTTGTTTATCCCGTAATGGTTCAACGAATTAATGGATTTACTGCCTTAGAAACGGGTTTATCTTTGGCTTACCCAACACTTGTGGCTGTATTTCTATTTCCAATTATTGGCAAACGAATGGGAGCGGGGGCTAATCCTGTTCCATTCATGACCATTGGTATGATATTTTTTATCATTTTTGGATTTTATTCAGGTACAGCCACAACAGATATGGGCCGATGGGATTTTTTCCCGATGCAATTATGCCGAATTATTGGTATTGCGATGCTGCAATTGCCCCTCATTAGTCAAGCAGTGGCGGGTTTAAAACCATCCGAATATCCCGCAGGAATTGCACTAACCAACATGATTCGACAGTTAGGAGGGGCTTTTGGTATTGCTTTGGCCAACAATTATGTAACGAGTAGAGCGGCCCAACATCGTTCGGATTTAATGGCAAATATGACGCCCGATAATCCGCTTTTCAATGAAAGATTAGCTAATGTGGTTCGTAATATGACCAACTTAACCGGTGATGCTTTCAATGCTACTTCAATGGCGTATAAACAGTTGGAATTAGCAGTAGTTAAACAGGCTTACTTCTTGGCGTATTTGGATACGTTCCGTTTAGTTTCGATATTTTTCATTGTCATTTTTCCATTTTTATTTTTACTGAGAACCAAAAAAATATCTCCAGCAGAGGCGGTAAAAGCGGCTAAGGCAGCGGCAGAAAGTCATTGATTTTTTGTCAGTAAATAATTATCAATTTAAATCACATCAAAATGAGACAGATATTTCTTTATATACTTCTTTTCGTTTGTTTATTTTCAGAAACTTACGCACAGGAAAAATCAAATGAAACGCTTAATCAATTAGTGCGTGCATCCATTGAGTATGCTCCAAAAATTAAAGAGCAACAACAAATGGTTTTAATAGGAGATTTCAGAACAAAAATTCAAGAATCTGCTCTCAAACCTCAGATTTCAACAGAAATTAGTGTCATTAGATTTGACCCTGTTGCGAAAGCTCAATTTGGGACTTCTTCTATTCAATTTCAACCAAATATGAATTATAACGCCAACATTGGTGGAAATTACGTAATTTATGATTGGGGTAAACAGTTGGTTAATATTGAGAAATCAAAATTAGAGACTGAATTGGCGAAAACGGGCGTAGAAGGCTTGAAAACCATTTATGCTTACCAAGTTGCCAATCTTTATTACGGAATAATTTATGCTCAAAAAGCCATTGAAGTTCAGAAAGAACAGTTAAAATTGGTGGATGACAATGGTAAAATTATTAGTAATCGTTTGAAACAAGGTGATGCTTTAGATTATGACCAAGTATCGATTCAAGTTCGTTATAAAAATGCAGAATCACGTCTAACTGATTTACAAATGCAATTAGAGAAACAATATATTTATTTGTCTTCGCTAATCGGAAAGGATGCTCATAACTTGATTCCCGCAGGAACAGATTTCAATGTAGGAACAGCTGATTTATCGGTAGAAGGAGCTTTGAACCAAGCACAGACCAATAATTATGACCTCAAAGCCTTGAAAGATAGAGATTTAATTGCAGCAAGTGATGTAAAAATTGCTCAAATGAGTGCCTTGCCAAATTTAGCGGCTAATGCTCAAGTGGGTGTTAAAAACGGATACGTTCCAAGAATTAATGGCGAACAACCTGACTTTATGAATGATTTTAGATTGAACTCTGCCGTGGGGGTAAAATTAACTATTCCAGTTTATACAGGACATCGTGGGGTTTACCAAACGGAAGTTGCCAAGTTGAATCGTGAAATGTTGAAGTATTCGGTTGATGTAACGAATCAAGTCTTAAAACGTGATTTGGAGGCGACACAGAATGATTATAATTCAGCTAAAAGTAAGTTAGATTTATCGGAAAGAAATGTTTTTCAAGCACAATATGCTCTTAAGTTAGCCAATACACGTTACCAAAATGGTGTATTAACAAATGTAGAGATTGAAGCAGCCCAAACAGCATTGAAAGATGCACAGTTTGTTCAGTTGCAATATCAGTATCAAATGGCTTTGGCAAAATTGGAAATGAATCGTTTGTCAGGCGTGAAGTTTTGGTAAGAATGATAAGTTAAAACGTAAGACTATGCGTTGGAAAGACTCCCAACGCATAGTAACAAAACCACAAATATAAACAAAAAACTCTATAATAATGAACGTAAAAAAAGCTTTTTTCATTCTAATTTTTACCTTAATGTCAACATTATCATACTGTCAAACAGCAGAAAAACCTGCCGAAGTTATACCTCCTTTAGTTGGTGGAGATATTGACAAAAACGGTTGTAAACCTTCAGCAGGCTATACTTTTTCAATAATTAAAAACGATTGTGTAAGACTTTTTGAGCAAGAAATTCGATTAAAAGAAGTTGAAAACAAACAATCATACTCTGCGTATGCAACTATAATTTTTAGCGATGACAAACGAAAAGCTGAAATATTTGTCCCCACTTTAGAATCCAGCATAATACTAATTAGAAAGGGTAGGAAATTATCTTGGAAAGGAAACAATTTTAAGCTTTTAAAAGCAAAAGACTATATTTTGAAGAAAGCGAATAAAGTAATTTATCAGGGAGAGTAAACCATTATTTTAAAGATAATGTTTGAACATAATTATCAAGTTTTTACCAATAAGGAAAAATATTATTTTGTGGGATATTACGTAGGAACTCTTCGAGATAAAAACCTTTTAGCAGCTCAAGCTGAGTATCGTTGTCAAGCCATGAAACGTTGGGGATTGGTTGGTTTTGCGGGTTTGGGAAGTGTCAATAATACATTCCAAGAAATAAATATAAATAAACTGCTACCAAGTTATGGAGGCGGACTCCGTTTTAAAATTAACCGTAAAGAAAACGTAAACATTAGAATTGATTATGGCTTTGGAAGTGGACAACAAAATCTTTATTTCTTTATTGCTGAGGCATTTTGAGAAAGTAAATTGAACTTGAGTCTAAAACTTTTGTACGCTCGAATAAATTAGTGATTCATTTCATAAAATAAATTTAAAAAATACTATAAAAGGTCAGGACTTCACTGACCTTTTTCTATTTTTACCAAACAGATTACCTTTCAAATAACAATAAATGAAAAAATACCTACTAATGCTTGCTGGAGTATGCTTTTTAGCGACTACTGCCTCTGCTCAAAAAACCCTTATCCACTGTGGAACACTCATTGATGCCATTAAAAATGAAGTCCAATCTCAAATGACGATTGTGGTTGAAGGAAAAAAAATTACTGCCGTTCAAAAAGGTTTTTCCTCACCTATTGGAACAGATAAAGTTATTGATTTGAAAACCCAAACGGTCATGCCTGGACTTGTAGATATGCACGTACATCTTGAAAACGAAACTAGTAAAGGTGGTGAGATGAAACGTTATCAACAAAATCAAGTAGACATTGCTTTTGATGCCGCAAAATATGCAAAAACTACCTTATTGGCAGGTTTTACGAGTGTGCGTGATATGGGAGGTTCGGGCGTTAATCTTGCTTTGAGAAATGCGATAAATAAAGGAACCGTTATTGGTCCTAGGATTTTCACTTCGGGAAGAACCATTGCTACAACAGGCGGTCACGGTGACCCTGCTAACGGACTTTCTGACAAATATACTCTCGACGGTCAGTATCTTACTGGGATAGTTAATGGCGTAGATGAATGTCGTCAAGCAGTTCGTCAGCGATATAAAGAAGGTTCTGATTGTATAAAAATTACGGCAACAGGTGGCGTTTTAAGTATTGCTAAAAATGGGAAAGCACCCCAATTTACTGAGGAAGAAATTAGAGCCATCGTTGAAACTGCTAAAGATTATGGATTTCATGTTGCCGCTCATGCACACGGAGCAGAAGGTATAAAAAGAGCCGTTAGAGGTGGTGTTACAACGATTGAACACGGGACTTTTTTGGATGATGAAGGCATTGAATTAATGAAAAAACATGGTACGTATTTAGTAGCAACGATTATTGCTGGAAAAACCGTTGCTGATTCTGCAAAAATTCCAGGCTATTATCATCCATTGGTTGTTCCAAAGGCTTTGGAAACGGGACCACTTGTTCAAGCAACTTTTGCAAAAGCGTATAAAGCAGGTGTTAAAATTGCTTTTGGGACGGATTCAGGAGTTTCAGTTCATGGAAATAATGGCTACGAATTTCAATATATGGTTGAAGCTGGAATGCCCGCTATGGAAGCCATAAAAGCCGCTACAATTACTCCTGCTGAGATTATCGGTAATCAAAAAGAATTAGGAACAATTGAAGTTGGTAAAATTGCCGATATTATTGCCACTGATGGCAACCCTTTGCAAGATATTAAAGTAATGAGAAAAGTATCTTTTGTAATGAAAGATGGCGTTGTCTATAAATAAATCTGTTAATAATAGAATAAAAACTAATAAAAAAAGTATTGTTTTTATTCTATTATTAACCTCCCGTCTGATAAAAATCTTAGCTTTTAAAGTAGAATCAAACTTTTACCAAAAATCGGGCAGTCAATTCGATAAATTTTTTCTAAATTTTCAATGCCATTAATTTTAGACCTCTCAAAATATCAAACTATCTAAAAACTGTTTAAATTTGTTATCTTTCTAAAGAAAATAGTTACATAATGGTTTTTGAACAATATCTCGAACAAAAAAATATAGATTCTGAAAAATTTTTATGGGAAGACCCACCACTTTTTCAAGAACTTAAAGTTATTTTTAATCAAATGAATCCTGAGAGTTTTACAGCTCAAAAGAAATTTTTGATTAATCCATTGCGTCGTAAATATCAATTGAAATTATTCTAAATTTAAACCTTTAAACATACAGTAAAGAAAGTAGCTTTATTTTTTTAATAAAAAACGATGTGAAATTATGAGCAATCTTCTTATCGCTGTAACCTAAATAATGGATGTAAAAATTGAACAATCTTGGAAAGAACACCTTAATCAAGAATTTGAAAAACCTTATTTTAGTAAATTAATCAGGTTCAACGCATTTAAAAGTACAATAAAACTGCTTGGAAAAATACAAATTGAGCTTATTTTGGATAATGAAAAAAGATTCAATTTAAGATAAAACCTAAAAATGAAGTATTTATGTTAACATAAACCTAAA
>JANXRS010000175.1 GCA_025356745.1 Arcicella sp. | reverse complement strand
TTTAGGTTTATGTTAACATAAATACTTCATTTTTAGGTTTTATCTTAAATTGAATCTTTTTTCATTATCCAAAATAAGCTCAATTTGTATTTTTCCAAGCAGTTTTATTGTACTTTTAAATGCGTTGAACCTGATTTAATTATCGTACTACACAGCAATAAATTAATGCTAGTCCAAAATTATGTCATTTTTTAAATTTAGTTTAGATACTGATGTAAAGCCTCGTATCCATGGAGTTAGCTACGATTAGTCAGCCTTTGCGAAATAGGATAAAATGTCTTTTAATGTCGCACAAAGGTGGGAAAGTTAAAGAGTTATGTCTCTATTTTGATGTTGTTCCTAAAACCATTTACGAATGGTTTGATTTATGATGGGACACGGGTGTTTGTATTGGTATTTTACACAAATCAGGCACAGGTCGTAAAGCAAAACTAAAAGATATTCCCTTAGCAGTAATTGAAGACTTAGTCAAAAACATCCTCGAAACTTGAAAGGAGTAATCGCAGAACTCCTTGAGAATTACTCTTTAACAATATTAATAAGAACCTTGCATCGGTATATAAAAAAAGCTAAGATTTACCTCATGGATAATGCACCTATTCATAAAAGTAAAATGTTTATGAGAAATATAGAAACGATTACATAATCGTAATATAACCAATTAATTTAAAATGCTTTGCATATTTTTTAAAAAAAATCAAGTATATAAATTTCACAAAAAAAGTGCCACAAAATCTCCTTTCAACAAATCGAAAGATTCCTAAAAGGAGATTTTATAACACTTTTAATACATTTTGGCTTAACGCCTAAATCAAATTACTTAACCTCCTCAAAAGGAACATCTTCCGCCTGTGAGTTATTACCTGACTCAGCCGTTTGTCCGGCGTCACCAGTTGGTTGTCCAGGTTGTCCACCTTGTGCATACATCTCTTGTGAAGCTGCAGCCCAAGCGTTGTTCAAGGCTTCCAAAGCAGTGTCAATGGCTCCACCATCACGAGATGCGTGAGCAGAACGTAAACCTGTCAAAGCATTTTCAATGGCAGATTTATTACCTTCCGATAATTTCTCACCATATTCTTTCAATTGTTTTTCCGTTTGGAAAATCAATGAATCAGCTTGGTTGATTTTTTCAATTTTCTCTCTTTCAGCTTTATCTTCTGCTTCGTTGGCTTTCGCTTCTTGACGCATTCTTTCGATTTCAGCATCGGTTAAACCGCTTGATGCTTCGATACGGATATTGCTTTCTTTTCCTGTTCCTTTATCTTTCGCCGATACATGGAGGATTCCGTTTGCATCAATGTCAAAAGTAACCTCAACCTGTGGAACGCCACGAGGTGCTGGTGGAATACCATCTAAATGGAAACGTCCCAAAGAACGGTTTTGTGCTGCCAATGGACGTTCTCCTTGCAAAACAACCAATTCAACCGAAGGCTGATTATCAGATGCAGTCGAGAATGTTTCAGATTTTTTAGTAGGAATAGTTGTGTTTGATTCAATCAATTTAGTGAAAACACCACCCATTGTTTCAATTCCTAATGATAAAGGAATAACGTCTAATAAAAGAACGTCTTTCACTTCACCCGTTAAAACGCCTCCTTGAATTGCCGCACCAAGTGCCACAGCTTCGTCAGGATTAACACCTTTTGAAGGTTTTTTACCAAAGAATTTTTCAACTTCTTCTACTACTTTCGGAATACGGGTTGAACCACCTACTAAGATAACTTCGTCAATATCGGCAAAGCTAAATCCTGAGTTTTTCATCGCACGCTTACATGGTTCCATCATACGTTGAAACAACGTATCTGCCAATTGTTCAAATTTTGCACGAGTCAAAGTACGAACTAAATGTTTTGGCATACCATCCACAGGGAAAATATACGGCAAATTAATTTCTGTTGAAGCACTTGACGATAATTCAACTTTCGCTTTTTCAGCCGCTTCTTTCAAACGTTGAAGAGCCATAGCGTCTCTGCGTAAATCAACACCTTCGTCATTTTTAAATTCACCAGCTAACCACTCAATAACAACTTGGTCAAAGTCATCACCACCTAAATGCGTGTCGCCATCAGTTGATTTTACTTCAAATACGCCATCACCTAATTCTAAAACTGAAACGTCAAAAGTACCGCCACCTAAGTCAAATACGGCAATTTTCATGTCTTTACCACCTTTGTCCAATCCGTAAGCTAAAGCTGCGGCAGTTGGCTCGTTGATGATACGTTTTACATCTAAACCTGCAATTTGTCCTGCTTCTTTCGTAGCCTGACGTTCTGCATCATTGAAATAAGCTGGTACAGTAATAACAGCTTCTGTAACAGTTTGTCCAAGATAATCCTCGGCAGTCTGCTTCATTTTCGTAAGAATCTGAGCCGAAATTTCTTGAGGTGTATAAAGACGGTCGCCAATGCGAACTCGTGGAGTATCGTTTGAACCTTGCTCAACAGTGTAAGCAATTGTTTTTAATTCGCTTCCAACCTCTGTATAACGTTTTCCCATGAAACGTTTGATTGAAGAAACAGTGTTTTTAGGATTAGTGATAGCCTGACGTTTGGCTGAATCTCCGACTTTACGTTCACCGTTGCCATTATCTAAAAATGCCACGATTGAAGGTGTAGTACGACGACCTTCTGAGTTAGCGATTACGACTGGCTCGTTTCCTTCCATTACGGCTACGCAAGAGTTGGTTGTTCCTAAGTCAATACCGATAATTTTTCCCATTTTATTTATTAATTTATTATTTGAATAAGTTTTTAATCTAATTTTCCTTAATTTCAACAATCTTAATGCCAGTAGATTTTTTAAGCTTTTTTTATGACAGATTGACAGAAAAATGGCTTTTGTTGTCATACTTGCATGAGATAAAAATTTAGTTACTGACAAAATAAAAACCTTATCGGCGGTCTTTTAACCACAATGAAATTGCCTAAAAGCAGTTTAACAATAAAATAAAATGAAAATATACATTCACACAAAATTTCAAAATACTGAAATTAAAGCATTTAAAGAGGCATTGAGTCCTAGATATGAAGTTATCATAAAAGATGAATTGCCGTCTGAAAATCAAAAAGCGCAATTTTTAGATGCTGATATTTGTTATGGAAATCCACCCTTAGACTGGGCAAATGAAACTACCAAATTAGCTTGGCTTCAACTTAATAGTGCTGGACTTGACCCATATCAGCAATTAATTGATTATCAATTCAAATTAACAAATCTAAAAGGGTATTTCGGACAATCAGTGGCAGAAACTACTGTGGCAGGAATTTTGGCAGTTTATCGTAAAATAGATGAACTTGCTCGGCTACAAACGCAAAAGCAATGGGTAGGAACGCCCATCCGTGAGACTTTGCATTTACTTCATAAAGCTAAAGTTTTAATTCTTGGAAGTGGGTCTATTGGTTTGAAAACCAAGCAGTTGTTGTCTGGATTTGAATGTGATACTACTGTTTTGAATTCAAAAACGATTAGCCAAATTATAGGATACTTACCCGATACTGATATTTTGATAAGTACGTTGCCCGATACCTCCGAAACAAGAGGATTAATTAGTAAAGCGTATTTAGAAATGTTAAAACCAACGGCTTTATTTGTCAATGTTGGCAGGGGGACGAACGTTGATGAAAAAGCCTTAATAGAAGTTTTACAAGCAAATCGTATTATGGGAGCAGTTTTAGATGTTACAGAAGTAGAGCCTATTCCCAATAATAGTGTATTTTGGGAGATGGAAAATGTTCTTTTAACTCAACATTCATCAGGTGGTTGGATGGAAGAAAGTTCGGGAAAAGTAAAGTTCTTTTTGGAGAATTTAGAACGATTTGAACGTGGAGAAGAACTATTGAATATCGTGGATTTAAAAAAAGGATATTAAGCAAAACTTCTATTGCTCGACCAAAGTATTAACGTTGCCACTGGACTGCTGATAAAGAGTGAAATAAAAAACCATGTATATTTTTTTCTGCCTAATTTATGGGCATAAGAGGCAGTAGAATAGGATAATGCTAAGTTGATTAAAACGATAAAGAGAAATCCTGCCATTAGTAAAGAATAAATTTAGAATTATCAAATTTAATTGGTCAAATCTATGCAATTTTATGCGAAAAATAATAAAAATTTTATATGAATAATAAAAATATTTTTCATATAAAATTTTTGGTTAAGGGCGTTTCAAATACACCTTTATATGTATTTTTTTTGTCATCATTTTTGTATTTATTTAGTTGTCAGCATCTTACAGCTCAAGATAATCAACGGTATTTGGCTTTGGTTTTAGTGAACATTGATGAAAAAGACGATAATTTAGGAGTAAAAGAAATTGAAAAAGCCTATAAATTAGGCTTCAATGCGGTCAATATTGCGGTACTTTGGGATTATGTGAAAGTGTATAGAGCAGGTACGTCAAATCCTTGGATTCAGGTGGATAATCAGATGAAAAAGGCATCAGAGTTAGGGATGAAAATCGGACTTCGTGTTTGGGTTGATGGTTGGTGCGGAGACGATAAAAGTCAATGGTGCTCCAATTTCAACGATAATGATTTAATGCTTGATGGCGATGGCCGGTATGATTATGCACAGTCAGGCCCTGGCAAACGCAGTATGACCTCATTTGCGAGTACTTCATCGCTTACCCGCATGAAAAATTTTACTACGGAGGTGATGGAAAGGTATAAAAAATACCAAGAAAATGGGGATATTTTATACGTCAGTTTAGCCACAACGGGTGAGCAAGAATTGGGCTATCCCTTCGGAAATTCTGGAACTGATGGATTATTTGATTACTCCCAACCCATGCGAGAAGCCTACCGTATTTGGCTTAGAAAACGTTACTGTAATGACTTAAATCAATTAAAAAAAGCTTGGGGAAATGATTTTAATGGATTGAAAAGTTTTAATGAAATTAATCCAAAATATAGTCTTTATTTTCAGTATTCATTTGAAAATCAAGATGGTAGAGATTGGTATAACTTTCGCCATTTTATGTTAAAACGGTTTAACTCTGAATTTATTCAAACTGTTAAATCTGTAAAAGTGACTCGACCCTTCAAGTTTGTGAATGATTATGGTTCGGTTTTTGATGATTTATCCGTTCGTCGAGGAACCATGGCTTTTCAAGATTTAGGAGAAGGAACAGATGGAATAAAAGTGAATGATGCGTTGCCTTATAATCATCGTTTTTCGATGGATTTAATCCGTAGTAATATGCCCAATAAATGGGTAATGAACGAAGCAGAAATGAAAGAATTAGTCTCAAATCAAACAGAATCTGCCGTTTATGCTCACGAGACATTTCAACAAATTGACCAATCGTTTGCACATGGGGCTAAAATGGTAGCTTATTTTCCGAATGTAAAAGGCAAAAATCTCATGGAAATATTGGAAAATGCTCCAAAGTTTGTTGAGGTAATTAAAAATAAATGGTTAAATAATAAAACAGATATTTTAGTGATTCCTAAAGGGAAAATGACCATTAAATTATCTGAATTTTTGTTTGATGGGGGATGTGTGATGGGTTTGGGGAAATGTAAAGTTATACCGATTTGGCAGGATATTTCATCCAAAAATGGAGGACAACCCGTTGAAGTTATTTTGGAGGAAGATTTTATCAAAGATACACTTCCTGTTTGTGCAGATGCGAGCGTTAATTCTGAATATGAAGGTCAATTACAAAAGGTAGATTGTCAAAGTGGTTATGGTTGGATTGTCAATAAAAGTAATATTTCTGAATCCGTTAAATATGAAATACAATTAGATGGAAAAACCATTAAAGTTGCCCTTTCAGATAGTTTAAATCCAGCATCTCAACGATTTTTTGGTAATGCAAAACATGGGTTTTCATTCAAATTACCACTACTTTCAGATGGCGAACATACTTTAAAAATCAAAATTCCGAATAGTAGTTATTTGATTGGAAACGCAAAAATTAATCTTATTTGTGCAAATTCGAGTAAGCAATCTCAAATAAAACCAATCAATATTTGTTATAAATGTGAAGAATTAAATGTATATCCAAACCCAGCTATTGAAAGAATTTCATTAGGTTTTAATCTCCTTGATTTCAAACCCGTTTTGATTGAAATATTTGATACGTTGGGCAGAAGAGTTTATTATTCAGATACTTATGGTTTGGCTGGTGATAACGATTTAGAAATAAATACGCAAAATTATACTTCGGGATTGTATATTGTAAATGTTAAAATTGACCAAAAATATTATCAACGGAAGTTTGTGAAAAAGTGATACCAAAACAGAATTGCCAACGCTACGAGCGTTGGCAATTCTTGAATTAATCTTCATAGATTGCCCCTTCTCGAAATTTCAATCTTTGTCCAGTTCTTCCAGTAAAAATAGTTTTAATTTCTGCAATGATTGAAATGGCGATTTCTTCTGGATTTGCACCTCCAATATCTAAACCCACGGGTGTGGCAATGCGTGCCAAATCCTCATCTGAAATTGTATTTCCTTCCTCAGATAATTTCAAAAACATTTTATCCGTTCTTTTCTTAGGTCCTAACATTCCAATATATTTAATGCTTGTTTTCAAGAGGTTACGCATATTTTTGAAGTCTGTTTCGTAATCATGAGCCATCAATAAAGCCACGGTATAAGGGTCAATTTCAATTTCTTCATGTTTATCTTTTTCAATTACATTATCCGCTATTTCAAATAATAATTTATGAACTTTTAAGGGATTGCAAACAACAGAGACTTTCCAACCGACTTCTTTTGCCAACTTTACCATTGGATAAATGTCATAATTTCCACCGAACATCATTAAATGTGTGGCAGGAATAATTACTTCAATAAATAGGGTAATTTCACCCTCCTGACATTGATAAACTTTTGATTTAGATTTTTCAGATTGTAAGCAATTATTTATGTCAGTAATTAGATTTTCGGAGATATAATTTAACAAAAAATCAATTTTTGCATCATATTTATAGGCTTGTCCAAGCTGTATATTTTTGAAATTCCCTCTCAAATTTGTAACTGTAATTATAATATTCGGTTTACGACTTTCAATGCAGTTTTGTAAAGTAAGTACCTGATTATTAGAATCTTGTGGAGACAACGGTGCTAGTAAAATATCAATAATTCCGTTGCAACCTAAACCTACGCCAATTTGATAAGGATCGTCATCAGTGGTGTCATAAGTTACCATTGTAGCTTTATTTTGTGCCATTGCAAATTTGGCCTTTTTGAGAGCATCACCTTCTAAACAACCGCCACTTATTCCACCAATCCACTCTCCCGAATCAATGATTAACATTCTTGCTCCTGACCTTCTGTAAGAAGAACCCTCTACTCGCACAACCGTTGCCAATGCTGCTTTATTTTTTGTAAAATCTATTTTATGATAAGCTTCTACGATTGCTTTAATCTCTTTCATTATCAGAATTTTGTTTCATTTATACTTTTCTTCTCAAAATTAATGACCTTTTATTCTATTTTTTTAAAAATACTTGGAAAGGTTACTATATGGAACTCAGTATTTTGAACGCTTCTTTGAATAGTATTTAAGAAAAATTATTGGATATTAATATTTTCGAACATTCTATCTTTAACTTAATAGCAATTCAAAAGCATAAGAAATTCGATTTATTAAGAGTAGAAAAAACACTAGAAATCCTCTAAACTTTAGATTGAGCTTCAGTAATTTCAGATTTACAAGTTTATTTTCTCAATAAATATTTTTCTCAATAAATTTTGGACGTAATTTTTAAAGATTAGAACGGTGGATCAAATATACAACTCTGATTATCAGAGACTTTGGGTAAAACTGATGATTTTTAAAAAGTTAATAACTGATTTTCAGCAAGAAAATAGCTAAAAACAGTATAAATAATTTTTTATTTAATAGGATAAATTTGATTTTTTCTAAGAATAATTTTTTGCTAAACGACCTAAAAACGTATATTTGCAATCTCTTAAATGGTTGGAGTTGATTTTAAAAGAATTAACCCTTTTTTTTATGTTCATCAATCTTTACTGTCAAAAAATTTCTACCATTATAGGAGTATAAAACTTTATTGTTGACTATTAAACAAATTAAACCCTCAATTTAAACAAATGAATGACATCGTTTACTTAGTGCCAATTTTTGGTATCATCGGATTGCTGTACACAGCGTGGCGTTTTAGTTGGGTAACAAAACAACCTGCGGGAGATGCCAATATGCAAAAACTCTCTGGCTATATTGCTGATGGAGCCATTGCATTCCTAAAAGCAGAATGGAAAGTTTTAGCTTATTTTGCTATTCCGACCGCCGTATTATTATTTTGGTTAGGTTCAAACAAAGGTACAGCCGAACATCCAATTCATTCATCTCCAATTATTGCATTTTCATTTTTATTAGGAGCGTTCCTTTCTGCTTTGGCGGGATATATCGGAATGAAAATTGCAACGAAAGCCAATGTTCGCACGGCTCAGGCAGCTCGTACTTCTTTGCCGAAAGCCTTAGAAGTATCTTTTACGGCTGGTTCTGTCATGGGAATGGGTGTGGCTGGTTTAGCAGTTTTGGGTCTTGGTGGACTTTTCATTGCACTTTATAACATTTTTGCCAAAGATATGCCTTTGACATCCGTTGAAATGAGAACGGCAATTGAAGTTTTGGCAGGTTTTTCATTAGGAGCTGAATCAATCGCTCTTTTTGCCCGTGTGGGTGGAGGTATTTATACCAAAGCGGCTGACGTTGGAGCGGATTTAGTGGGTAAAGTAGAAGCGGGAATCCCAGAAGATGATGTTCGTAATCCTGCCACTATTGCAGATAACGTGGGTGATAACGTGGGTGACGTTGCAGGTATGGGTGCCGATCTATTCGGTTCGTATGTAGCAACTATTTTAGCTACCATGGTTTTGGGTCAGGAAATTGAGGTTATGGATAATTTCGGAGGATTTTCTCCAATTTTATTACCCATGATGATTGCTGGTGTTGGTTTATTGGCTTCGTTGGTTTCTACTTTCTTTGTTCGTATCAAAGGGGAAGATTCTTCAGTACAGAATGCTTTAAACTTAGGAAACTGGGCTTCGGTGATTATCACCTTTATTACTTCGTATTTCTTAGTGAAAAATATGTTGCCCGAAACGCTTACGCTTCGTGGTTTTGAATTTACTTCAAACGGCGTTTTCTACGCCATTGTGGTAGGTTTAGTGGTGGGTGCTTTAATGTCGATTATTACAGAATATTATACGGCCATGGGAAAACGTCCTGTTTTATCAATCATTGAAAAATCAGGCACGGGACACGCTACGAACATTATTGGTGGTTTGGCAGTGGGAATGGAATCGACGGTTTTACCTATTTTGGTATTAGCAGCGGGTATTATTCTTTCGTATAAATTTGCAGGATTATACGGTGTTTCCATTGCGGCAGCAGGGATGATGGCCACAACGGCAATGCAATTAGCCATTGATGCTTTTGGTCCAATTGCGGATAATGCGGGTGGTATTGCTGAAATGTCTCAATTGCCCCCTGAAGTGCGTGAACGTACTGATAATTTAGATGCAGTAGGGAACACCACGGCAGCAACGGGAAAAGGTTTTGCAATTGCTTCGGCAGCGTTAACTTCATTAGCCTTATTTGCTGCGTTTGTTGGTATTGCGGGAATTAAATCTATTGATATTTATAAGGCTGACGTATTGGCAGGGTTATTTGTAGGGGGAATGATTCCTTTTATTTTTAGTGCTTTGTGTATTGCAGCGGTGGGAAAAGCAGCGATGGAAATGGTGAACGAAGTACGTCGTCAGTTTCGGGAAATTCCAGGAATTATGGAATACCTTGCCGAACCAGAATATGAGAAGTGTGTAGCTATCTCAACGGAGGCGTCTATTAGACAAATGATTCTTCCAGGAGCAATTGCTTTAATTACGCCAGTTTTGGTTGGTTTTACCATGGGACCAGAAGTATTGGGAGGTTTATTAGCGGGTGTAACGGTATCGGGAGTTTTGATGGGTTTGTTCCAATCAAATGCAGGTGGTGCTTGGGATAACGCCAAAAAATCATTTGAAAAAGGCGTTTTGATTGATGGAGTAACTCATAAAAAAGGTTCTGAGCCACACAAAGCAGCAGTTACAGGTGATACAGTGGGTGATCCTTTCAAAGATACCTCGGGTCCTTCGATGAACATTTTAATTAAATTAATGTCAATTGTTTCCTTAGTAATTGCTCCTTACATTGCCGTTGATTCTTCGCAACCGAAAGCAGCAATGAGCATAAATATTGAAGTAATGACTCCACAATTAGCTTCTGAATTACCTGTTTCTGAGGGGATTAAAAACTTAGCAACAAAAATGGATAAGGCCATTTCAGCTAAAGAAAGTGTGAATGGTGTTGAAAATGGAATAGAAGATAATACATCAAATGTTGTCAAAAATCCAGCTTCAAAACAAGGAAATTCTGTTGCTACAGATGATAGGGAAGAAAAACGTATAGAAAACCATAGAAATTCAATGCGAGTTACGAAGAAATAAAAATAACTATATCTTTTAAGCAAGTTTTAATGGAAACAAAAGGGGTAGCAAAATTGCTATCCCTTTTTTGTTTTACTTTTGCATATATTTAACCAAAGTATAAAACTATCAAATGAAAATAAAATCAACCCAAACTATCCCATTTGCCTTATTTTTGATTACACTGGCAGTAAATTTATCAATGCCACTTTTTCGTCCTTACGCTGCTTTAGCGGGCTTTAATAATGGTCAAACTTCTTTGGTATTAGCTACTTATGTAATTGGAATGTTGCCTTGCTATATATTTTTAGGTGGAATTTCGGATAAGATTGGCAGAAAACCTGTACTTATTTTCAGTTTGTTTTGTGCTTTATTTTCTGATTTAATTATCTCCATTTATCCAAATGTTTACGCCCTAATTTTTGCCCGTTTTTTTCAAGGAATTGCCCTCGGACTGAGTATGGGCAGTGGCACGGCTTATTTAGCGGAGATTTTATCACCCAATCCAGAGGCACCAACTCGTGCAGCAAATGCTACTTCCATGTCCACTGCACTTGGGTTTAGCGGAGGAGCATTCATTACAACAGTCGCTTTATTAATACATTTTACCCATTCTCCCATTACCTATTTTATTGCAGTGGCTATTACTTTAATTGGGATTATTTTAGCTTTTTATTTACCTAGAATTCCACCCATTGGAGGTTCTGTACTCCGACTTCCTTATTTTCCAACTGGTTCTTTTCCCATAAATCTATCCATTGCTATTTGTTGGGCGACTACGGGCGTAGTAATTTCAATTATTCCTACGCAATTAGCTAAGTTTGATCTCACTGCGTATGCAGGTTTTTGTTTAGTGTTAATCAATTGGACTGGAGCATTTTTACAACCTTTTATCCGTGCCAGATTTGCTCCAAATCTAAGTTTGAAATTGGGTTTTGCCTTAATTCCAATCGGATTTGGATTGGTTGTTTTAGGATGTTTTTATGGAATTCTTCTAGTAGTTTTAATAGGTGCTTCCATAATTGGTTCAGCCGCTTATGGTTTTAGTTATCAAGGTGGATTAGCTTTAATCGCCAACTTAGGCGGACAACAACGAGCAAGGGCTGTTTCGGGATATATGTTTTATGGATACATTGGCTTTGGAGTGCCCGCCGTGTTTTTAGGTTATTTGGCTGATGCTTTTGGGATAATTAATGCTCTTTTAGTCTTTGAAATTAGTATTACCATGCTAAGCATTTATTTATTTTTGACTTTTGATAAAAAGCAGGAAAATATATAAAATTGGAAATTTGTCTTGTTTTATTGGACAAATTTCCGTTTCTTTGAACTGCAAATTGCTTTTAAATAAATAAACTATGTTAGTTCAAGAAGAAATTGCCATTTATTCAAAGTATGAATCACAAATTCGTGATAATATTTCTATTGTTCTCAATGCTCGTAAA
>JANXRS010000172.1 GCA_025356745.1 Arcicella sp. | reverse complement strand
TTTAGGTTTATGTTAACATAAATACTTCATTTTTAGGTTTTATCTTAAATTGAATCTTTTTTCATTATCCAAAATAAGCTCAATTTGTATTTTTCCAAGCAGTTTTATTGTACTTTTAAATGCGTTGAACCTGTATTTTTTAAAAAATGCCAAAACTTTAAAATTTTTTATTTAATATGGATAATTTATTATCTGCTTAATCTGAGTGATTTGACTATTTTTATTAATCAAAAGAAGGTAAATTGAAGTCAAATATTAAATGAAAAGCATATTGAAAAGTTACACCAACTAGCAACGATAGCGTGAGTGAATGTGAATTGATGCGTTACTCGAATTATTTTTTTATATGATAACAAATGAAAACTTGGTAATTTTGGTAAATTAATGAATGGGGAGAAAATTTACTAGGTTTTTATCCATTTATATTCACTCATTAGTACATTCATAATAATGCAAATCAAACAAATTTTAGCAGAGGCTGCCGTTGGTAGCGAAATAACAGTTAAAGGTTGGGTCAGAACCAAGCGTGTGCAACCCAATGTGATTTTTATAAACATCAATGATGGTTCAGTTATCCACAATATTCAAGCCGTTGCAGAACCTGGCGTAATTGATGAAGAAACCTTGAAATTGATTACCACAGGCTCTTGTATTGCAGTTTCTGGCATTTTGAATGAGTCGAAAGGTTCAGGGCAACGAGTGGAATTGCAAGTTAAAACGGTTCAGGTTTACGGTACTGCTGACCCAGAAAAATATCCTTTACAACCTAAGAAACACAGTTTAGAGTTCTTGCGTGAGATTGCCCATCTTCGCCCTCGGACTAATACATTTTCGGCAATTCTTAGAATTCGTCATGCCTTGGCATTTGCCATTCATAACTATTTTAATGATAACGGTTTCTTTTATCTACATACGCCCATCATCACGGGGTCGGATGCGGAAGGTGCTGGTGAGATGTTCAGAGTCTCAACCCTCGACCCAAAGAATCCTCCTTTGAATGAGGATGGTACAATCAATTATAAAGAAGATTTCTTTGGAAAAGAAACCAATTTGACTGTTTCAGGGCAATTGGAAGGAGAGTTAGGAGCAATGGCTTTATCTAAAATTTATACTTTTGGACCAACTTTTCGTGCGGAGAATTCAAATACAGCTCGTCATTTAGCAGAGTTTTGGATGATTGAGCCAGAAGTTGCTTTTTATGAATTAGAAGACAATATGGCATTGGCAGAGGATTTTACGAAATACGTAATTCGTTATGCCATCGAAAATTGTGCGGATGATTTGGCTTTCTTGGAAAATCGTTTGAAAGAAGAAGAAAAAACGAAGAAAGCCGAAGAACGTTCGGAGTTAGATTTAATTCAAAAATTGAACTTTGTCGTTGATAATGAGTACGTTAAGTTGACCTACACCGAAGCCATTAAAATTTTAGTATCATCAAAACGTCATAAAGAAGGGAAATTTCAATATCCAGTTGAATGGGGTATAGATTTACAGTCGGAACACGAGCGTTATTTAGTGGAAAAACACTTCAAAAAACCCGTTATTTTGACTAATTATCCTAAAGATATTAAGGCATTTTACATGAAATTGGATGACGACGGAACCACAGTTCGTGCAATGGACGTACTTTTTCCAGGCATTGGTGAAATAATTGGCGGTTCTCAAAGAGAAGATAATTATGAAAAATTATTGGAACGTTCGAAAGCTGTAGGTATCCACTCAGATACAATTTGGTGGTATTTAGAAACTCGTCAGTTTGGAACAGCTCCGCACTCAGGTTTTGGCATTGGTTTTGAGCGTTTAGTAATGTTTGTAACGGGTATGACTAATATTCGTGACGTAATTCCTTTTCCAAGAACTCCGAAATCAGCTGATTTTTAATAATTTAAATAATTTACAGTACCTTCCTGAAACAATTCCATTGTGGGTTAAACTTTTGGGGAGTTTAATATCATTGTTAATTCTTATTGGTTTTAAAACCAATAAGAATTTTCTTAACAAAACTATTCATGAAAAAATTACTGTTCCTCTCAATATTTTAAACTTATGAGCTTAGTCATGCTATGAGTAAAATATCACCCCTGACTTTTCCTGTCCATCTCCACAACCTCTACATCAAAAACTCGCTTACCATCAATTTTTAAACGAATTGCCGTTTGAACAGTATGAAATCCGTGCGTTCCTGCCGCCCCTGGATTAATAAAAAGCATATTATCTCGATTCAAATCACGTTTCACTTGCAAAATATGAGAATGTCCGCATACAAAAATATTAGGTTTTTGAATAGCAAAACACTCCAAGGCATCGGGTTTATATTTGGAAGGAGCTCCAGCAATATGCGTTATGCCCACAATGAGATTTTCGCATTGAAAATGATTGATTTTTGGATAGATTTGTCGAACCGTCATATCATCAATATTACCATATACACCTTCAATGGGCTTAATTGCTTCCAAAGTGTCTGACAGTGAGACACTTCCCCAATCGCCTCCGTGCCAAATTTGGTCGCACCATTCAACGTGTTCCATCAAGCGGTTGTCAAGAAAACTATGAGTATCTGAAATAATTAATATTTTTTGCATTTAGCGATTGAATTGAGGTATAACCTACCCATTTTTAAAACAAATTTAGGCTCAATTCGTTTAATTATCAAAATTGATATTCCATAAAAATAATAAATTTATGCTCGTAAAACCATTCGAAATTACGCTTTATGATAAACTACGTCTGTTTTTCAAGGAACAAGGTTTTGTGTTAATGGCTGATAAAAAACAATTTCGAAAAGTTACACCAATAGGTTTTCAAAATGTTATTTTTACGGCAACTTCTTATGATGATGAAATTTGGTTAGAAGTAAATTTTGGTTGTCGAAATAATCAAGTTGAACAGATTGCTCAACAATTTTTAGGAAATACCCGTGATTTTTGGAGTGAATCTAACACCATTGTGGTTTCAATTGGGAAATATAATGATGCTAAATATTTTAGGTACAAAATAATGACTGAACCCGATATTGAAGACGTTTGTGAGGTTATAAAAGACTTTTTAATTATACAAGGTTTGCCTTTTTTGAACAAATATGATAATCTTTTGGCATTGAATGACATTTTCAATAAATATTCCCAAAAGCCTTGCAAATATCTTTACAATCAAGTTCATCGTAGTTTTAAGGGAATTATAACTGCAAAATTGATTCACGAGGAAAATTTCTTGGATTTAACGGATAAACATCGAGCAAACCTTATTCGTATTGGAGCAACGCACGAAGAACTGCTAACTTTTGAGCGTTTGCTCAGTTTTTTGTTATATCATTCTCCTAATTAATTTATACTTTTTTTATCAACCAGAATATTGTTAAATTGCGGCTGAAATGCCTTTCAGAAAACTCATATTTTTTGGTTATTTATTTTGTAGTTGTTCACTCGGAGCAACTGCCCAACTCCGTTTTGAACGCATAGGAAATAAGCAAGGTCTCTCACAAAGTACAATTCTCAAAATTTTTCAGGATAAAAAAGGTTTTATTTGGTTCGCCACTCGTGACGGACTCAATAAATATGATGGCTATAATTTTACCATTTATCGTCATATTTTTAACAATTCTACCTCCATTAGCAGCAGTAATATTTCCTGTATTACCGAAGACAACGATGGAAATTTATGGGTTGGAACGGCAGATCGAGGCGTAAATAAAATGGATAAAAATTCTGGAAATTTTATCCATTTTAAGCAGACCGATGATAAAACGGATATTTCTAAGTTGAATATTTCCTCAATAACGGTATCGAAGGATAACCAAATTTGGGTTGCTGCCTACAAATATGGACTCATTAATTTTGATAATAATCTCAAGACCATAAAATGGAAAGTCTTTGAAACTAAGCCAATTTCAGCCACCTCCATTTCACAAATCTATCGGGATGCCCACGAAAACTTATGGTTGGGGGGTAATTTTGGGTATTTTACGCAAATATCAAAAGATGGAAAGGCTCATTTTTTTAAAATTGAGAATAATTTACCCTTAAAAAAAAACCATATTTCGTGTTTTTTTGAGGATAATAATGGAAATATTTTGGTGGGGACACGGGGAAATGGCTTGTACAAAATTGATTTAATTACGCAAAAAATTACCCAAATTCTCTACAATCCGTCCCAAATAGACCGTGATAATCTGATTATTTCCTTGGCTTATGACCAAGAAGGTTCGCTGTGGGTAGGAACGGATAGTGGAGTGATTTTAATTAAGCGTGGAGATTTCAAAAAAACCATTCATTTACAGGCAAATCCAGATTCAGAAATGGGTTTAAGTTCGCACGCAATTCAGGGTTTATTGGTGGATAGAGACGATAATGTTTGGATTGGCACGTGGGAAGCGGGCTTGAATGTGCATTTTAGAAATCGCAATAAATTCACGCTCTACCACCATATTATTAATGCAGACCAAAGTCTTTTACGGGATAAAGTTACTTCAATTGCCTGCGAGGACGAAAATAAAGTTTGGGTAGGTAGTAATAACGGCTTAACCTTGTTAGATAGAAAGGCAAATTCGTACAAACATTTTGTTAACGACCCCTCAAGTTCGACAATTCAAAATAACAATGATATAAATTTTTTACATAAAGATAAGGATGGTGATTTGGCTGTGTTAACGTGGGGCGTTGGGTTGAGAATTTTGAAAAAAGGAACCTCCAAATTTTCAAATTATCGCCATGATAATGGAATATATTCCCCAAATCTGACGTGTGTTCAATCATCCAATGTTCCAAATAAATTATGGGTCGGAACGCAAGATGCGGGTATTTTATCTTTTGATAAACTAACCGGGAAATTTACGCCAATTCAAGACTTAAATCGCAAGGGTATTTTAGCAGAAATTCACATTAATTCTATTTTGGAAGATAGTAATGGATATTTGTGGATTGGTTCCTATAACAGTGGGACATTTAGATATGACCCTAAAAACCATCAAATCAATCATTTTGAGCCATCTGATAAGATTGGTAGCATAAAAGGTAATCATGTTTTTCAGATTTTTGAAGATTCCCAAAAACGTATTTGGGTTGCTACGAATGGAGGAGGTTTGTGTTTATTTCAACCCAAAACGCTTACTTTCAAAACTTGGACAATGCTTGATGGATTACCAAATAATACGATTAAAGGCATTTTGGAAGATAAGCACCACAATTTATGGTTGGCAACCAATAATGGACTTTCTAATTTTATTGTCAAAAGTAATTCTTTCAAAAATTATTCCCAAGCGGATGGTTTACAGGGTGTTGAATTTTTAATAAATGCTTATGCACAAAACAAAGGCGGTGAAATGTTTTTTGGTGGAATGGGGGGCATGAATGTATTTCATCCCGATAGTTTGAAAGAAAGTAATAAAGTACCTCCCGTTTATATTACGGGCATTAAACTATTCAACAAAGCCGTGGTTGCTGGACAAAAAGACTCGCCGCTTCAAAAAGATATTTTGGAAACTGAAGAACTCATTTTTGGAGCAAACCAGAACGTTTTTTCCCTTGAGTTTACAGCCCTTGACTTTGAATCTTTGAAAAATAATCAATACGCCTATATTTTGGAAGGCTTCGATAATGATTGGCAAAATGTGGGTACTCAGAGAATTGCCAGTTATACCAATTTGAACGCTGGAGAGTATATTTTTAGGGTAAAAGCCAGTAATAATGATGGTGTGTGGAATCCGCAACAGGCAACCATGAAAATTATTATTCTGCCACCTTGGTATAAAACTTGGTGGGCTTTTTGGATATATGGAGGCTTGATTATCGCTAGTATTTATGCTCTCCGAAAAGTAATTCAGGTGCGTGAACGTCTTAAATCTGACATTAAATTACAAGAAAGAGAAAACCAACAAATACAGGCATTAGACCAATTAAAAACCAACTTTTTTACCAATATTTCGCACGAGTTCAGAACTCCTTTAACCTTAATCATCAGTCCACTGGAGAAATACTTGTCGGAAAATGCTGATTTGACGAGTAAACAACGCAAAAGAGCAGAATCCATTTACAGAAATGCAAAACAACTGCAAAAACTCATTAATCAATTGCTTGATTTATCGAAATTGGAAGCAGGCAGACTCTTTCCCGAAATAACACAAAGCAACATCATTGAATTTGCTGAAAAAATAATAAATTCGTTTCAAGATTTGGCGGAACAAAAAAATATTCAACTTCAATTTCAATCTTCCGAAGGTTATTTAATGGCTTATTTTGATGGTGATATTGTTGAGAAAATCCTAACTAATCTGCTTTCAAATGCTTTTAAATTTTCAAAAGAAGGTGGGAAAATTAAGGTTGTATTAAAGATTAATCCCTCTGACAGTCAGCAAATTATTATTAAAGTTATTGATACAGGAATTGGGATAGCCCCCGAAAATTTACAAAATATTTTTAACCGGTTTTATCAAGTTCAAGATAAAAATCAACCGCAAGTTATTGGCACTGGTGTGGGCTTAGCCTTATGCAAGGAACTGGTGGAATTACATCGGGGAGAAATTTTAGTGAGTAGTAAATTAGGAGAAGAAACGACTTTTTCTGTTTATCTTCCTATCTCGAAAAATGCCTTTGATATTCAATGGATTGTGGAGGGTATTAATGTAGGTGAAAATAAAGATTTTCCACCAAAAAAAATGTCTCAAACTTTTGGCAGTCAGGATATTGAAGTCGTTGATAAGCATAAACAAGTATTATTAATTGCAGAAGATAATGAAGATTTAAGGGATTATATCAAAGAAATTTTTATTAATGAATTTCAAATTCTTGAAGCTGAGAATGGTCTTTATGCGTTAAAACTTGCCCAAGAAAATCTACCAGATTTAATTATTTCAGACTGGCTGATGCCTTTAATGACAGGAGTAGAACTTTGTGAAAATATTAAAACCAATGCCAAAACGAGTCATATTCCTGTGATAATCTTGACCTCAAAGAGTAGTAATGAAAGTAAAATTATGGGCTTAGAAACGGGAGCGGATGATTACATTACTAAACCATTCAATGCTAACTTATTGGAAGTAAGAGTAAAAAATATTCTGGAAAATCGCAAAAAACTTCGTGAATTATTTAATGATTCACCTAAGATAAAAACCAGAGAAATTACGCTCAATTCATCAGATGAACATTTTTTAAAACGTGCTATTAAGATTGTGGAAGAAAACATAAGTAATGCTAATCTTGATATTACGTTGTTGGAAGAAGAGTTAAAAATGAGTAATATGCAGATGTATCGTAAATTGAAGAGTTTAACAAACCTTTCTGGGAATGAATTTATCAAAAATATTCGTTTGAAAAAGGCCGTGCAATTATTAGAAAGTGAAAATTTTAATATCGCTGAAGTTGCCTATAAAGTGGGTTTCAATGACCCTTCATATTTTAGTAGAATGTTTAAAAAACAATACGGAAAAGCTCCTTC
This sequence comes from Arcicella sp., assembly GCA_025356745.1. GTDB lineage: Bacteria > Bacteroidota > Bacteroidia > Cytophagales > Spirosomataceae > Arcicella. Next base: position 48,243 of record JANXRS010000172.1, on the reverse strand, counting down.
TGAGTACGTTGAGAAGAATTTTGAAGTGAAAAATAATTAATAATAACCCAAAATATTTTGAAAAAATCAATCCTTACTATCGTCTTAAGTTTTAAAATTTTATTGCCAATTATTGGTCAAAATCATGACCACGATTCCACTTTTCATAAAGCTTCAATCACTCATTACATTATTCCTGCCATTCTTATTGGTGGGGGAATTGCAGTTAATAATCAAGATTTTAAAAACAAACAAACCCTTTGGCACAACGAAAATTATAAAGATTTCCGTACAAAAGCGGATGATTTTCTTCAATATGCTCCTTACGCCGCTGTTTTTGGTTTAGACTGGATTGGGATTAAAAGTAAGCATGATTTTAAGGATAAAGTGGGTCTGGTACTGACGGGGAGTATTATTATGTTTGGAACGGTCATGACTTTGAAACAAACAACAAACCAAGTTCGTCCCGATGGTTCGGCAGATAATTCATTTCCTTCTGGACACACAGCGAATGCTTTTTTCGGAGCCACTATTTTGGCAAAAGAGTATGCTGATAAAAGCATTTTGATTGCCATTGGAGGCTATTCTGTGGCAGTGGCAACGGGTGCATTGAGGGTTTTAAACAACCGCCATTGGGCATCAGATGTACTTGTGGGGGCAGGAATTGGGATAATTTCTGGAGAAGTTGCTTACATTGTTTATCCTTGGTTGAAAGAAAAATTAGGTGGAAAAGGAGGCAATAAAAAGGTTGTTTTCGTGCCTACTTACGATGGTAATACAATGGGCGGAAATTTAGTAATTGGTTTTTAGGTATCTGTAAATCAAATATTTGTGAAGAAACGTTTACCTTCATGCCTTGAGTAATTTCTATCAAAATAAATATTATTTTAAATTTTAACCACTATAAGAATATGTACAGAATGTATTTCCTCTTTTTAGCTATCGTTGGATTAGCTGTTATTTTAAACATTTATTTTGTTACGAGTAATCATAAGTTTGGAAATGATGTAGCTGCTGCTCCATGGATTCAAATAATGGTTACCATTCCCATTTTTATTGTGAGTGCAATTGTTTTCTTTTTCATGCAAAATACCGATTTGGGAATTAATTATCGTAGCTTATTTTTGTTGTTACCCTTTATTTTGGAAATTTGCTTTTTTGCCTATACTAAGGATTTATTCAGTATTTTTAAAGCAGATTCAGGTGGTTTTATCATTAGATCTTATGTATATTCAATCGGATTGGGAACCATTGCTATAGGATTGTTTAATTGGATATTGGTAAAGATTTTTTAAGGATAAATTAATACATAACAAAAAGGGTCTTCTAAATTTTTTTAGAAGACCCTTTTTGTTAATTCTGTAATATTTACTTAACTGTGAAGCTTACTTTTGCTTTATCCCACATCATCATTACTTGACCAGAATTTTCAGCTTTAACAGTGAAACGTTCAGTCATATCGTTAGCTTCAGCTTTGGCTGTTACACGCAAAGCATCATCCGCTTCTTTATAACTGTATGCACCCCATTGTTTTGATGTTTTATTAAAAATAATTGTCCATTCTTTTTCGCCAGGAATTGAGAAAAGAGCATATTTACCCGCTTTCAACGATTTTCCGTTAATCATAACGTCTTTGCTTACTTCAAAAGTTGTAGCATCATTTGCACCCGTACGCCATACTTTTCCGTAAGGAGCAAGATCGCCCGCCCAAACGTTACGTCCTTTCACGGCTGGTTGATGATAATTAATTGCTAAAGTTGTTCCATTTGCAAGGGTTGCTTTGGCTTCTGCGGGAGGAGAAGGCATTTTTGCTTTTTCTTTACTCATATTATGATCTTGAGCATTGCTCATAAAAGCAGAGAGGGCAAATGTTGCCAATAAAAGTAATTTTTTCATTTTTGTAATTTAGATTTTGTGGGATAATTTATTTTACTAACCATATAACGAAAAATCATTCTGGAAGTTTTAATTCGGCCTAAAAATAAAATGCCTTCAACTAGTAAATTGAGGGCATTTTATCTTAAAATGACAATTTTTTCTACCCTGCATTGTAGAAACTTATGTTATTTTAATTAAAAAAATCTTTCATTTTTTCAAAGAAATTTTTATCATTTTTATTGGGTTTTGGCTCAAAGTTAGGTGAAATTCTCATTTTTTCTAACATCTCAGTTTCTTCTTTTGAAAGCACTTTGGGAGTCCACAAATTCACGTGAATAAGTTCATCCCCAACACCATAACCGTTCAATTCCTTAATTCCTTTGCCTTTCAAACGAAGAATTTTACCTGCTTGCGTGCCTGGTTCAATCGTGATTCGAGCTTTTCCACCAATAGTTGGCACTTCAACGGCTGTTCCTAAAGCAGCATCGGCAAAGTTTAAATATAAATCAAAAATTACATTTGTTCCGTCTCTGTGCAGCACTTCATCTGGTTCTTCTTCAATAATTATCAATAAATCTCCCGCAACGCCTCCACGTGGGGGAACATTTCCTTTACCCGACATGGATAATTGCATACTATCGGAAACGCCCGCAGGAATTTTTATTGGGATAATTTCTTCTTCTAACAAACGACCTTCGCCAAAACACACATCACAACGAGTTTTTACTTGTTTGCCTTCTCCATTACAAGTTGGACAAACTGCGGTTGTCACCATTTGTCCCAACATGGTTTGTTGCACTCGACGAACTTGACCCGCACCACCACAAGTTTGGCAGGTGCTTAATTCAGTCCCGTTTTTTGCACCATTACCCGTACAGGCTTTGCAGGTTACATGACGCTTGACTTTGATTTTTTTCTCAACGCCATTGGCAACTTCCTCAAGATTGAGTTTAAGTTTGATTCTAAGGTCAGTGCCTTTTCTCATTCTACGTTGTTGTTGACCACCGCCACCAAACATATTTCCGAATGGGCTTTCGTCATTACCACCGAAGATGTTTCCAAATTGACTGAAAATATCTTCCATATTCATTCCCTGACTACCATAGCCACCACCACTAGCGGCACCGCCCATGCCAGCGTGTCCAAAACGGTCATACTGTGCTTTTTTCTTAGCGTCTGATAATACTTCATACGCTTCGGCTGCCTCCTTAAATTTCTCTTCGGCGGGTTTGTCTCCTGGGTTTTTGTCAGGATGATATTTAATTGCCATCTTACGATAGGCTTTTTTTATTTCGTCTTCCGAAGCAGATTTTGCAATTGCTAAAACTTCGTAATAATCTCTTTTTGCCATCTTAATTTAGGGGTTAGGGATTAGGAATCAGGGATTAGATTGCTGATGATTAGGAATTATAAATTAGCCAATTGGTAACATAAATTTGATTCTGGATTCAACCAAATAATTATTAGTTACCCTACTTTTTCTAAATTCTCAACCAACCAATTCCTAATCCCCAATGCTTAATTCCTAATTTGCTACTACTACTTTCGCAAAGCGAATTACTTTATCGTTTAAAAAATATCCTTTTTCTACTACATCAAAAACTTTACCTTTATCGGCTTCAGTTGGCGCAGGAAATTGGGTGATTGCTTCGTGTAAATCTGCGTTAAAAACCTGTCCTTTAACATCCATTGGTTTCAAGCCTTTCGTCGACAAAGTATTATATAACTTATTAAATATCAAATGAATGCCTTCCGAAATTTCTCCTTCTTGGGCATTTACGGTAGCTCTTTCAATGTCATCAATTACAGGAATAATATCTACGATAACTCTCTCAGAAGCCGACTGAATCATCTCTAATTTTTCTTTGGCAGTACGTTTACGAAAATTATCAAAATCAGAATATAATCTTAAATACTTATCTTTCAATTCATATAATTCTGCTTGCAACGTTTCCGCTTCCGACAATTGTGGTACTTCTTCTGTCGGAGTTTCAACTGTATTTTCTGAAATATTGTCAGTATCTTGAAGAATCTCTTGTTCCTCTACTTGCAATTCGTCTTTATTTTCCATTTTCAATGCCTTTTTCGCTTTATTTTTATAGTTCTCTATTATGTTCAAAAGTTTTGCCATTTCGTTTTTTTCTGTCAGATTGACAGGTTTTGAATTCGCAAAATTAGTGTTAAGTAGTCAGTTTTGAGTTATGTTAACCCATTTAATTATTATTAACAATTTCTTTTTTTAATGCTACAGTCCATTCTTCAAATAATCTTTTTTCAATTTCACAGGCTATTTCAGCGTGAATTTGCCAATCGGGAGAAAATACCTTTAACTGTTCGATCATTTCTGCCAAATGTCCTTCTTCTTCCACAATGATTGACTTTACATTCACTTTAGATTTTGCTTCATCGAGGGCATCTTGATAAATCGGATAAAGTTCATCTGCTCGTACTTCAATTGAATAAGTTACTAATAAATAAGCAGCATATCTTAAGGCTTCTCCCGATAGATGCAAGGTTTGTTTTAAGTATCTACATACTTGAATATCAAGACTATGTAAATAAGTATAACTGGCGAAAGGGGCAACCAAATAGGGGTTCTCATAGGTAGGGAAATCATCTAAATTCGCTACCTTTTGGATTTGTTTTTTTAAGTAAAAAGCGTGGCGAGCTTCCTCACAAGCGTGTTTTAAAATAAGAAATGAAACTTTGGTTTTATGTTCAGAGGCAGAGATTTTTCTTGCCCCTGTATTTTCCATAAGCGACAAAGTATTTAAAAATCGAGCATGGAGTTGATTGTCAGCAATGATGCTTTGAAATATTTTTTGTAAATTCATTATCAAAAGTAATTCTATGTTTTCGATTGATTTTTCTCATCTTTGATTATTCAAAAACTTTATTTATATTATGCAATTACATTACGTAAAATACTCACTCGAAGAGTTAGAAGAGGTTCGAGAAATCTTTATTGAATATGCAAATTTTTTGCAAGTTGATTTGTGCTTCCAGAATTTTGAAAAAGAATTACAAACCTTACACCAAGTCTATTTTCCACCATTGGGCTGTATAATTTTAGCGAAAGATGAAAAAAAAGTGGTGGGTTGTATAGCTTTAAAACCAATCGGAGAAGATATTTGTGAAATGAAACGTTTATACGTCAAACCTGCTGCCAGAGGCAAAGCATTAGGGAAACAATTAGTGGAAGAGTTAATCCATTTTGCTAAAGAAGCTGGGTATAAAACCATGAAATTAGATACGATTACGTCCTTGAAAGATGCCATAAAATTATACCGTTCAAAGGGATTTATAGAGACTGATGCTTATGTTTATAATCCTCTTCCCGAAGTTCTTTATTTACAACTAAGCCTACAATACTAAATTTAGATAGAAAAAAAGCAGGCTACATATATTCCTTTATTAAAAATAACATCAAAAATTATTGTATGAAATATCCAATTTTATTAAAAATCGCCACTATTATTGTGATTTTAAGTTGTTGTTCTTGGGGCTTTCTCGCCCATAAAACAATTCATCAACTTGCCATTTATTCACTCCCTAAAAAGCTACAACTTTTCTTCTTTAAAAATGTTGATTATTTGGTTTATAATTCTGTTCGACCAGATGTTAGACGTAAAGATGATTCAAGTGAAGCAACGAAACATTTCATTGATATGGATGCTCCTATTTTTGGGAAAACGCCTTTAGATTCCATACCAAAAACTTGGAACGACGCTGTGAAAAAATATTCAGCCGATACCCTCAGAAAATACGGAACTGTACCTTGGGAAGTTATAAAATTACAAGAAAAATTAACAAATGCTTTTCGTAATAAATTGAAGGACAGCATTTTATATTATGCCGCTGATTTAGGTCATTATATTTCCGATGCTCACGTTCCTTTGCACACAACAATTAATTACGATGGTCAATTGAGCAATCAGAGAGGTTTACATTCGCTCTGGGAAAGCACCGTTCCAGAAATGAACCTTGAAAATTATAACCTTTATCAAAACCACAAAGCACGCTATTTGAAAGACCCCTTAGCGGTTATTTGGGTAAAAATAAGCGAATCAAATGTGATGTTAGGAAGAGTACTTTCTGAGGAAATAAACGCTTCGGAAGGCTTTACGGACGAACGAAAATTTAAACGCTCTGAACGTTTTGGAGCAATGAGAAAAAACTATACGGGCGAGTTTGCCAAGGCTTATGCTTTGAAATTAGGAAATACAGTGAATATCCGAATGTTAGAGGCTACTAAAACGGTTTCGGACTTTTGGTTTACGGCTTGGGTGGACGCAGGTTGTCCAGATTTGTCTGATTTACAAGTAATTAGCAATGAGGATAAAAATAAATTAAAGTCCGAAAAGAAAATTTGGAAACATAATGAGTTGATAAAAAATGGGCTTTTGCAGGCTCGTAAGGGCAAGATTGAGGAGTAGACGGTCAACTAAAAACCCGTTGAAGATTAGTTTATGCTTAGTGTTTTTAGTGTTTCAATGTGGTGTCAGTTGCTGAAAACTGACACCACATTGAAATTATTTTATCTGTTACTTTCGCAAAATCTGCATAAATACGTCTTCCAACATCCCTGCCATATTTATTTTTATTTTATAGTTACTTGCATCTAAGCCTTTTGCATTATATTTTGAAATCCATATTTCTTTAAATCCTAATTTTTCGGCTTCTGTGATTCTTTGTTCAATGCGATTTACGGCTCTGATTTCTCCCCCCAGCCCCACTTCTGCGGCAAAACATATTGAGGACGGAATACTCAAATCTTCGTAGGAAGAAACGATTGACGCACACACTGCCAAATCAATGGCGGGGTCTTCTACTTTCAAGCCACCCGCAATATTCAAAAATACGTCCTGATTACCTAAACGGAAACCACCCCTTTTCTCCAAAACCGCTAATAACATATTCAAACGTTTGGCATCAAAACCCGTTGAACTTCGTTGGGGCGTTCCGTAAGTTGCGATGGAAACCAATGACTGAGTTTCAATTAAAAGGGGACGATTCCCTTCCAACATTGCCCCGATAGTAATACCCGAAAAGTCTTCATCTCTTTGTGAAATTAATATTTCAGAAGGATTAGAAACTTCTCGTAAACCTGTATTCAACATTTCGTAAATACCTAATTCTGAGGTACTACCGAAACGATTTTTCGTAGTTCTTAAAATTCTATACGCTAAATGGCGGTCGCCTTCAAACTGCAAAACGGTATCCACCATGTGTTCCAAAACCTTTGGACCTGCCAATGAACCGTCCTTGGTAATATGTCCAATCATGAAAACTGGCGTACCCGATTCTTTGGCAAATTTCATTAATTCAGCCGCACATTCTTTTACTTGCGATACACTTCCAGCCCCCGATTCCACGAAATTAGATTGCAGTGTTTGAATAGAGTCAATTATCAAAATATCAGGTTCAAATGTCTCAATTTGTTTGAAAATATTTTGCGTTTGGGTTTCCGTCAGAATAAAACAATTCTTACTTTGATTCTCTAACCGTTCAGCTCGCATTTTAATTTGCTGTTCGGATTCTTCTCCTGAAACGTATAAAACCTTCAAATTATCAAGCATTAAAGCAATCTGAAGCATTAAAGTAGATTTTCCAATCCCAGGTTCTCCGCCAATCAATACCATCGACCCCAATACAATTCCACCGCCTAACACACGGTTCAACTCCGCATCTTTAGTCAAAATTCGGGGTTGTTCTTCAAAATTGATTTCATGAATTGCCCGAGGTTTCGAAGCTACTTTTAGGGAAGTTGAAACTTTCCAAGAGCCTTTGGTAGGTTCTTCTTTTTGAACAACCTCTTCTACGTAGGTATTCCATTCGCCACATGACGGACATTTGCCCAACCATTTAGGGGCTTGATGTCCACAATTTTGACAGAAAAATGATGTTTTTACTTTTGCCATGTACGAAATTATACCAAAAAATCCAGTAAATAGATACAATCAAGCCACTAAATCACGTTATCTTTCCAACCTATAAAAAAGGTGTATATCCATTCTTCATAATTTGAAAAAGATATATGTTGATTTCACAAAATAAAAAACGCTATGAATAAAAAACTGTTTATCCTTCTTTTTGTATTAATTTTTGCGAAAGCAAATGTATCACTCGCCCAATTTTCTTTGGGAATTCGAGGCGGAGTTAATTTTTCAACCTTAAAAACAGATTTCAAATCTCAATCTTTCTCGGATAACTTACAACAAAGTTTAGACACAAAAACGGGATATGTTGGAGGAGTTTACGCAAGAATTGGCAATAAAGTTTTTATTCAACCCGAAGTAATCTTTTCGGCTAAAGGCGGAAGTATTAATATTCTAAAAAATGGCTCGTCTCAAACCGTAGCTATTGATTATACCAGTATTGATGTTCCCTTATTAGTAGGTGTTAAATTGGGTCCTTTACGCCTCAATGCAGGACCTATGGCATCTTTCAACATTTCAAGTAAAGGATTAGATGAAGCTATAAAGACTTATTCGAGTAATTTAGAGCAATCTTTTAAAAATGCTTCGTATGGTTATCAAGCGGGTGGGGGCGTAGACATAGGTGCACTTTCAGTTGATTTGCGTTATGAAGGAAGTCTTTCGGAAGTGGCAGGTTTGAACACCAGCAATATTAACTTCTCCCAAAAAGGGAATCTTTGGCAATTAACGTTAGGTCTGAGAATTTTGTAGAGATAACAGAAAGGAAGAATAAGTGAATAATTCCAAATTTATTCTTCCTTTTTAACCCGCTCTTTTTCCCCTTTTTTAATATCTCTTAAACTTTTTAAGTACAAATTTTCCACTCTTTCTCTAGCCCAAGGTGTTTTTCTGAGAAAGGTTAAACTTGATTTTATACTTGGATCAACGTTGAAACATCTTATTTCAATACGAGTTCCCAAATCTTCCCAGCCGTAATAATCAACTAAATGCGTTAAAATTATAGCTAATGTGAGTCCGTGAAGGGGGTTATTGGCTTGTTTTTCCATTGTTTCTTCTTATAATTTGAAATCAAAGTTACGATGTGTATTTTTGTAAATCATAATCGTTTTCTATAAAATTGAATGCAACACCCACATCAACAGGTTTATTTTCCTAACCTCAACGGAGTACGTTTTATTGCCGCCTTTTCTGTGTTAATTCACCATACCGAACAGATTAAATACCTGATGGGTTTAGAGAATATTTATGGCAATTATTTCATTAAAAATTTAGGTAAATTAGGCGTAGGATTATTCTTCGTTTTGAGTGGTTTTTTAATAACTTATTTACTATTAAGTGAAAAACAACGCCGAGGCGATATTTCAACCAAAGACTTTTACATCCGTCGAATTCTTCGTATTTGGCCCCTTTATTTTATTATTGTTATTTTAGGATTTTTTGTTTTTCCAGCCATTCCAATTTTTAACGAACCATTCAGAAATCAATACTATTTTGATGCTGATTTTTTTAAAAGATTGCCCTTTTTCTTACTCTTTTTGCCCAATATAGGTTTCGTTTTTTTTCGAGTACCTTATTTATGTTCTCAAACGTGGTCAGTTGGCGTAGAAGAACAATTCTATGCCATTTGGCCTTGGATAATTAAAAGTAAAAATCCAGTAAAAACATTTTTTAAATTACTTGCTATCTTTCTTTTAATTTTAGGATTAGCTTGGTTTTATATCTTCAAAATCAGTGACATATCAGAAATTACAAAACAAAAAATTCAAGAAGGAGCGGAGTTGTTTTTTAGTCAATTTCGTATCTTGACGATGGTAATTGGAGGAATGGGAGCGTATTTAATTTTTACGAAAAAAGAGAAAATTTTAGCTGTTTTATTTAGAAAAGAGGCTCAAATAATTGTGTATCTGGTTCTGGTCATAATGTTGTCAACGGGTTTTCATGTACCAGGTTTAAACATGGAATTTTACGGAATTTTCTTCTGTTTTTTCATTCTGAATGTTTCCCAAAACCCTAAATCAATCATCTATTTAGAACAAAAAATTATTCATTATTTGGGTAAAATTTCTTATGGAATCTATATTTATCACCCTGCAGTAATTGTTGCTTGTGTTAATTCAATCCATTATTTTTTGGGTAAAAATATCAATACACTTACCTTTAATTTACTACTTTATCCATCGGCATTTCTATTCACAATCATCGTCTGCGAATTATCTTTTCGGTATATTGAAACGCCTTTATTGAAATTAAAAGATAGATTTAATAGATAAAAAAAAAGGCATAGAAAATAATATTCCACGCCTTTTTTTTATTGAAATTCTAATTTTACAATTATATTTTATTTAATAATTTACTCTGCAAATCAATAATTTGTTTTTGCATACCAATCACTTCATCTGCCTTAATGGCTACATATCCTGTTCGAGGTTCTTCCACAACCGACATATTTCTAATGGTTGTCTCACCCACAAGGTAAGCAACATTTATGCCCAATGTTTCAGAAATCCTGTGTAATTGAGAATATTTTGCATCATTTCTATTTAAAATTGCGTGTAAAGTTGCTTCAGTAATTTTAGACTGAGTTGCCAATTGGAGCAAAGTTATTGCTCTTTCTGCAACCAATACTCTGATTTTGTCTTCTATTCGATTCATGATTAAATAAAATGATAAGGAAATTTATTCATTAAACACATAAGGTTCTTTTTTTAAATAAATTTCAATAAAAACATTGGTATTTATTTTGAGCTATACTCTGATAAATATAGTTTTGTATTATTGTGTGACTTTTTGAAAAAAAAAATCGTTTTATAAGCAGTTAAAGTTTTTTTTATTATTTAATTAGAACCATTAGCCTAAAATTATTTTTATAGAGGCAACATTTATACCTAACATAAATTGTTAGACACAAATATAATTATTTTACAGCTATATGCCACTAAAAGATTTAAAAAAAACGTCTGAAATACTTAAAAATAGGATAAAATCCTGTAAGATATTTCTTCCTAATAATTGGAGACAACAAATTATTATCATTGCATCTGAATACGATAGTTTAAAGGGTGCAAGATTAATGGATAATGTATTCAAACTCCGTTCTTCAGATTTGAAATTAACTGAACTTATTGAACAAATCGCTTCTAAAGCTAAGGAAAAGAATAATCAAGTCGAAACTCTTCATCCTGAATAATACAATTTTAGCATTTATAATACTGTTAAGTTAAGATTATATTAAGTAAACTAATTTACGTATATGATAGTTACGAAAGAAGTCATGCAATTGTTAATTTGCATGACTTCTGTAACTTTAAAATTATAAGTAATTTGTTGTAAATTTATAGTCTAACGATGACTTATTTTATATTTAATTTTTCAATTTCAATAATCTCTCCTGTCTCTTTTTTCTTTAAAATGACTTTCGTATCACCATTTGATAGAATTTCATCCTTGATAAACCAATGGTCAGCATCATATTCTTGATAGACGGACGGCTTTTCAACTCCCACTTGTCCACGCCATTCTGGAAGATACACAGGTTCCCACAATTTTGTTTTGGCGGATTTATAAGCAGCATCAATAATTGAATTAACCACGTATCCATCATAGAAAGATTCTTGTGGTAAACGACCTTCTTCGATAGCGTTGAACATATCCGTAAACATGTGCGTATAACCCAACTCATGAGCTTCATCGCCTACTGGAAATAACCAACCCGTAGAGGATTCGGCTTTTTCTGAAACATAGCCACCTTCACCTTTACCTGTTGTAAACATCTCAAAACCAGTACGAAGGAATGAATTTGTCCAAATTGTACCTTCCGTTCCCATCACTTCGTCCCGTAAATCCATACCTCCACGAAATGTCCACGAAACTTCAAATTGACCAATTGCTCCGTTTTCATATTTTACCAAACCAATAGCATGGTCTTCAGCATCAATGGGTTTCACTTGCGTATCTGCCCAACACATTACCTCAACTGGTTTAATGTCTTTACCAATAAAGTTTCTGGCAATTTCAATGCAATGACAACCCAAATCGAGAATTGCCCCGCCGCCTGCCATTTCAATATTCCAAAACCAATCGGAATGTGGTCCAGGATGAGTTTCACGGGATTTTGCCCATAAAACTCTGCCGATTGCTCCATCTTTTACACTTTGAAGAGATTTTAAGAATTTAGGCGTATAACAAAGGTCTTCTAAATATCCGCCAAAAACCCCTGCTTCTTCACAAGCCTTGGTCATACGAAGTGCTTCTTCGGCAGTTCGTCCTAAAGGTTTAGTGCATAAAACTGCTTTTTTATGTTTTATGCAAAGCATCACAGCTTCTTCATGAATATGATTTGGAAGGGCAATTACAACAACCTCGGTTTCTGAATGAGCAATTGCTTCTTCCATAGAAGTTGTGAAATTTGGAATGGAATAATCCGATGCAAAACGTTTTGCCGTTTCTTCTTTTCGGGCATAAACTACTTCGACACGGTCACGCCCACGTTGTCCGTGTAAAGAATCGGCGTAAAATCTTCCGATAAATCCCCCACCAAGAATACAAACTTTTGCCATAATTATTTAGAGTTAAGCTTTGAGCGATGAGTTTCATGCTGTAAGCAATTTAATGATGAAAATAAAATTTAATAATTGGTATGACTTATATTCTACCTACTTAATTTTAGTTAGAAATTACTAACTTCTTGGTAGAAAAAGTTTATTGTTTAACATTCATTGTTTTAGTATTATTTTCCTTAAAAAATACAATAAATAATACTAAAACCACTGCCGAAATCCCTGCTGGAATCATCCAAACGCCATTCCAATTGTGAGTAACTACACCCGATGTATCTGTAAAAGTATATTTATCTAACACGATTCCTGATAATTTTGAGCCAATACCTAAGCCTATTCCATAGGTTGCCAGTGTAATAAGTCCTTGAGCAGAGCTTTTGATTTTGTCACCAGCCTTATTATCGGTATAAATTTGACCCGTTACAAAAAAGAAATCATAACATACTCCGTGCAGAATAATGGCTAAATATAAAATCCATTCTGTTGAAATTCCATTACCATATCCGAAACATAAGAAACGAATTATCCAAGCAATCAACCCTACAATAAGCATTTTTTTTATGCCAAATCGTTGTAAAGCAAAAGGAATCAATAACATGAAAAGTACTTCAGAAGCTTGTCCAAGTGACATTTTATTTTCAACATTGGTCATGTTTGACTCCGTTAAAGATAAATTAGCATGAGCATAATAAAATGCCAAAGGAATACAAACCAGTACTGAAGAAATAAAGAAGATTAGAAATGAGCGGTCTTTGAAAAGTACGAAAGCATCCGTACCCAAAATCTGAGAAATCGTTGCTTTTCCCGTTGCTTTAGGGGGCGTGTCTGGTAAGGTGAAAGAAAATAATCCCCAAGCAATCGAAGTAAACATGGCAATTTGATAAATAGCAATTTTATCACCTAATCCATAAAAACCAATAATATTTGTAACGATAATCCAAGCAATTGTTCCTAGAACTCGAATAGCAGGAAATTCTTTGCCAGGGTCATTCATTTGATTCATGGCAATTGAACTAGACAAAGCCAGATTAGGGGCAAAAGTTAACGTATAAGCTAAAATATACCAAAAGAAAACGTCAGGATTTTGATTTTGAATTAATAAATATAAGATTCCTGCACCAAGCAGATTTAATACGCCCATAACTTTTTGAGCTGAAAAGAAGCGATCAGCAATCATTCCAATAAAAAATGGGGCAATGATTGAAGCGATTGAAAATGTGGCATAAGCGCTACCAATTTGGTCTCCTGAGGCTTTGAGGGTTGTAAAAAGATATTTTCCCATTTGTCCATACCATGCTCCCCACGTAAAAAACATCAGAAACATCATGACCATTAATTGAATACGAGTGGTTATTTTCATTTTTGAATTGATTTTGAGGATTTATTTCGTTCTCCAATTTAGTATATCTTTCATGATTCTCTGTCATGTACTAATTTAAAATTTCCTAAAATAATTTTAACTGTTTGATTATCAGCAATTTATAGACTGCTCTTGTGAATAGCAGAAAATTTATTTTTTAAATGTAAAAATTATATAAATATTTGCTTGGAGGAATGGATTTAATTTATCATTTTTGCGGAGAATTATGCAGATGTATGCTGTAAATATTGTTTTGATTCTTGTGATATATTTTATAAATATCGAAAATTTTGCTAGTTTTGTATTATTATGTTACATATTGGGGTTTAGTTCAGCAGTTTTAAAGTATCCCCTAAAACTGGCATTGAGGTTATGATTTACCGCCAATAAATCGTAGCGAATGGGGTATAACCCGCCAAGTTATACCCCTTATTTCAACAAATCTATTAATTTATTTCGTAAGTTGTGGGACGGGGCGGCGTTCTGTCTCACAACGAATCAAATGGAAATTAATAAAACAGCTTATTTTTTAACATCAACCTTCCCTTATTCTTCTCAATTCTGCTTAAAATCATGTGTTCCTTTTTAGTAACTCCTTTTTAAAAGTCTCAAATTCTTCTTTAAGTATAATAATCTCAATATCAAATAGTTGAAAATCACAATGCTTGGCTTTATCTTCAATTATTTTTGTTATTTCGTGTAAACGCATTGCTCCTAGAGTTCCTGCATTTCCTTTTAAAGTATGTAATTCTCCTTGTACTTGCTTGCAATTATTGATTTTATAACCTTCAATGGTATTTTGAATCTGTTCCGTTGCTTCCTCCTCAAACCCTTGTAAGATTGAGTTAACAAAACCCATATCTCCACCCACACTATCGGAAAGTTGCTTCAGAACTTTGGAATCTAGAATTTGATATTTATCAAGTTCATAAAAATTGGTTACTGGTGAGTGGTCGAGTGCCGTTTCATGATTAGTTATTAGTAACTGATTATTGTTTACTGGTAATTCTTCACTATTAACTTCTAATGGTTCCTTACTAATTGGTAGCGGAATGCCACCCGACTGTTCATTGCTAACTAGCATCTTACGACTTATCCATTCCGCAACTTTTCTCACTAAAGTCTCCGCTCTAATGGGTTTTGGTACATAATCGTTCATACCGTTTGCCATAAATCTGTCCCTGTCTTCCTTCATAGCGTAGGCGGTCATAGCAATAATTGGAGGTAAATTTATATGGGTATCTCGCAAAATTTGGGTTGTTTCAATACCATCCATTTCAGGCATTTGAATATCCATAAAAATAATATCAAAGGGTTTGTCTAAGATTGAATCTTTTACTAAATTGATGGCTTTTTGTCCAGAATCTGTCGTAATGACCTTACAACCTGACTTTCTAAGAATTTCACTGGCCACTTTTCTATTGGTTGCATTATCATCCACAACCAATAAATAAGGATGATAGGTATCAAAATGGTTAAGAACTTTATAAACTGGTTCATCCTTTTTCGACATCATTGGGCTGATATCGGTTTGTTTTATTTCAATTGTAAACCAGAACGTTGAACCCTTTCCCCACTCGGAAGTTACGCCAATTTCGCCTTTCATCATTCGGCATAATTCTTTAGAAATTGCTAAGCCCAAACCCGTTCCGCCGAAAGATTTTTTCGTAGAATTATCAACTTGTTGAAAAGCGTTGAAGAGTATTTTTAGATTCTCCTCCGTTATTCCAATTCCAGAATCAATAATCTCAACTTTAATCCGATTAAATTTTCCTCTTTTTTCTACTAAAAATACTTTGATTCTGATAATCCCATTCTCCGTAAATTTTAAAGCGTTAGATGTAAGATTTGAAAGAATTTGCAACAAACGAGTTTCATCCGCAATAACAAACTCAGGCAAATTGTCATCAAATTCACAGACAATTTTGTTGTTTTTCGCACTTGCCACTTGATTGAAAAGTGATTGTAATCTATCAAAAATATCCTTGAAAACCAATGGAGCTTCATTAAGTGCCATTTTGCCTGCTTCAATTTTTGCTAAATCCAAAATGTCATTTAAAATATGAAGTAATGTTTCGGATGATTTCCTAATCGTTTGAACATAGTCTTTTTGTTCGTCATTCAGAGGCGTATCAATCATTAAATCAATCATACCGATAACCCCATTCATGGGTGTACGGATTTCATGACTCATATTTGCTAAAAACCGTTCTTTCACTTTTAACGAACGTTCGGCTTCGTCTTTGGCTTTAACGATGTCTTGCTGGTATTTTTTTAAATTTGTTATATCCCGACCAATCCCCGAAACCTCCTCAATATTTCCATTATTTTTGATGGGGTTCAGATAAACTTCCACCCATTTTTCCTCTCCATCGGTTGAGTCCAATTGTATTTCAAAATGTTGTTGTTCTCCCTTAAATGCTTCTCTATATTTTCTTTCCAACACTTTTCTATCCGTCTGAGAAACCATTCTAAAACCTGTTTTTTCGGTGCTGAATGCTAATTGAGGTTTTATTCCCAATTGATTTTCAATGAGTTGCGAATATTCTTGATTGAAAGAAGTTATGGCCATTCTACGATTCACCGACCACATCAAGTGAGAACTTCCTTCAATAATCGCCGTTAATCGGGCTGTTTCACGGGCGAGCATATCTTCTGCTTGTTTGCGAGCAATGGCAAGAGCAACTTGCCCCGAAATAAAATCCAATAGTTCTAAATCTCGTTGTTCATACTTATTTTGGCGTTCATAAGACTTCAAACCAATGATTCCTGTAACTTTATTGCCAATCCGTAATGGCACACAAATCATTACTTTTGGTACGACTCCGTAGAGATAAATCGTTTTATCTTCTGCTAATTTATAAATATCTTCATCCCTGAGAATCAAGGGTTTATTGGCAGCAATGGCATATTCTGTCAATCCATTTCCTAATTTTCTTTTGGTAAAATGGACACGACTATCAAAGTATTCGTCAATGTAATAGGGGAAATAAAGATATGATTTTGCGGAATCGTATTGAGCAATAAAAAAGTTTTTAACGTCAATTACTTTGCCTAATTCTTGGTGAATATTAACGTATAAATCATCTAAATTAGTGGAGCGAATCGTAGCTTGGGCAATATTAGAATATAAATTTGAAGACCTTTCCGCTCTTACTTTCGCCGTAGAATTATGAAAAATACACCGATAGGCAGTTGGAGTTTCTTTGTCATAACGGCAATTTACAGAACCAGAGAGATACAATCGCCTTCCATCTTTTCTTCGGAAAACAACTTCAAAATCGGCAATCTTTTCACCATTTTTTATTTTATCAAACTTTATTAGTGCCTCTTCCGCAAAATCAGGGTGCAAAACGTCTTTCAAACGTAAACTTGCCAATTCATCAGATTCGTAACCCGTAATTTCTAACCATGCTTTGTTGACGTATAAAAAACGTCCCGACATACTGATTAATTGAATCAAATCGGAGGTATTGTTGATAATGTCTTGAAGTTGGGAATTGGTTCGAGCTAAGGCTTCTGAAACCTTACGGCGTTCGGTTACATCCTCACCAATAACAGTCAAATATCTAGTCTCTTCGGTGGCATCATTGAAAATTGTAGAATTGAGTTCAACAAACCTAATTTGATTAGATTTTGTGAGCATCGTCCGTTCTTTTTCTTCAAACAAGCCCCCTTTTTCCATGGCATCTTTGAATGATTTTATCCGTCTTTCTCTTTCTTCAACGGGGACAATCACGTCAAAGAAATTTTTGCCAATCATTTCTTCTAAGGTATAGCCTAATATCTTAAGAGCAAAAGTATTACAAAAAGTAATGGTGCCATTTTCTTCTAAAACAATGCCAATTAAGTTGAGATTTTCAACCGTTTTTTCTAATTCAGAAGCCATCGATAGAGGCATTTCTCCCGCTCGTTCATTGACTTCCAACACCCGCAATTCCTTTTTAAGATGACGAATTTCAGAGATTAAATCTTCCTTTGTTTTATGAGTCCAACGCATTTTAGTAATCGGTTATTAGTTATTTATTGTCAGTTGGGGAATGAATGGCTAAGTTAATTTCAAAATTTAGGCTAAAAGTACAAAATTCGACGTAATTTTAAGGCATAAATGGAAGCAATCGGCGGTATTTTACGCAAATAATTGTTACCTGTTTACTATTAACTGATAACTGAAATAAATGGACGTTAGGGCAAAAAAGAGTTTAGGGCAGCATTTTCTACGGGATTTGGAGGCAGCAAAAAAAATAGCAGATTTAATGTCAAGGCATGGTAATTACGACCAAGTTTTAGAGATAGGCCCAGGCATGGGTGTTTTAACACAATATCTTTTACAACATACTGAATATCAGACTGATGTAGTTGAACTTGACCGTGAATCGGTGGAATATTTGAATATCCATTATCCAGTATTAAAGGGTAGAATTCATTCGGCAGATTTTTTGCACTTGAACTTGGAGACTTTTTTTAAAGGACAAAAATTCGGTATTGTAGGAAATTTTCCCTATAATATTTCATCGCAAATATTGTTTAAAGTGCTGGATTACAAAGACTTTGTACCCGAAGTTGCAGGAATGTTTCAGAAAGAAGTTGCCGTGAGAATTGCCTCAAAACCAGGAAATAAAGATTATGGAATTTTGAGTGTTTTATTACAAGCTTTTTATGATATTGAATACTGTTTTTCTTTGGGACCAGAAGTATTTTCTCCACCGCCAAAAGTAAATTCGGGCGTAATTCGTTTGAAAAGAAATAATGTAACGGATTTAGGAGTCTCTGAAAGTATGTTTAAAGCGGTCGTAAAAATGGGCTTTAACCAAAGACGAAAAACGCTTCGGAATGCGTTGAAAGCCCTTCAATTACCCGATAATCCCTACATGAGTAAACGAGCTGAACAGTTGAGCGTAGCGGAGTTTTTGGAATTGACCAAGATGGCGATGGACGTGAAATTGTCGAATGAGATTGCTCTGGAAAGTTTGGATGAGAATATTTGAACTAAATTATTTTAAAAATTCCATATTATTACTACTATGAAACAAAGCCTTGAAACTACCTTAACGATTATATCTTTTCTTGTATTACTCATTCTAATTATTGGAATTGAAACTTATATTTTCCAAGATAATCTATATTCTTTTATCGTAATTATAGGAGATGGTTTAATATTTATAGGTTCATATTTAATTTCTCGCAAATTTTTTAAAGAATCAAAAACTATCAATCAATTCGATTGGAACTCAGTCGCTAATTTATTTATTTCGGTCTCCTGTACGATTGGATTTATGACTTTAGTGGATACGTTTGAAGAAAATCAATTAAAAAGTCATGGAATAACTACTTCGGGAGTCATTTTTAAAAAGGCTCGTTTAAAAAGGTCAAACTATAATTTAGTAAAGTTTCAGACAAGAAAAAATGAACAATTCGAATCAAAGAATTACAATATGAATCTTAAATTCGGCGACACAGTAAAAGTAATTTACGCAGAAAGAATCCCAGCAATAAATAGAGCAGATTAAAATACATAAATCTATGGAGCAAATTACCAATCAACCCTTCGAACTTACGCCTTTTGAACTCACAAAAGAGTATATTGAAAAATTACAAAGTGCTATCAATCAGCAGGATAATGATTTCATCCTTGCTGAAATGGAAGAGTTGTATCCTGCCGATATAACCAATATTTTGTATGAATTGACTGGTGAAGAATCTCATTATTTGGTTAGGTTATTGGATAAAAAATTAGGAGCAGAAATTATTACTAATCTTGATACGGATGACCGTAAAAAGTTTCTTAAAAATTTTACGTCCCAAGAAATTGCCGAATACGTTGATTTATTAGATTCTGATGATGCAGTTGATATATTAAATGAGCAACCAAAAGATTTTTCGGAAGATATTATTGGCTTGCTGAAAGATAAAGAACAAGCTCGTTTTGTCAATGATTTGATGCACTACGACGAAGATTCTGCGGGTGGTTTAATGCAAAAAGAATTGGTTAAAATTAATATTAAACAGTCTGTAACTGAGTGTGT
Organism: Arcicella sp.; assembly: GCA_025356745.1. Lineage (GTDB taxonomy): Bacteria > Bacteroidota > Bacteroidia > Cytophagales > Spirosomataceae > Arcicella. The sequence continues at coordinate 28,505 of JANXRS010000172.1, read as the reverse complement.
TGAGGAAATTAGAAGACAGGCTGAAGATGTTGAAAATGTAAATGCCGTTTATGTGGTTGATGATGATTTAATTCTTCAAGGTAGAGTATCATTAAAGAAAATTATTTTAGCAAAAAGAGGGTCAAAAATTGCCGATATTTATTCGGATGATATAGTTTCTGTTAAAACTACTGCAACGGGTGAAGAAGTGGCGGATGTCATGCAAAAATATGACTTGGATGCCGTGCCAGTAGTAAATATTCAAGGGCGATTATTGGGAAGAATTACCATTGATGATGTCGTAGATTTTATTACGGAATCAGCCCAAGAAGATGCACAAGCGATGACGGGTATTTCAGAAGATGTTGAGGAAGATGATAGTGTATGGCGGTTAGTGCGTTCACGCCTTCCGTGGTTATTGATGGGAATGTGTGGTAGTTTTCTGGCGGCAAAACTAATCGATAATTTTGATGACAAGCTATCGGCAATTCCTGCCATTGCTGCTTTTATTCCCCTTATTGGTTCAACGGGAGGTAATGTTGGCATCCAATCTTCTTCTTTAATTGTACAAAGTTTGGCCGATAAATCAGGAATTGATGTACCTCTAGGCGAGCGTCTTTTTAAGGTGCTGAAAGTTGCTTTATTTAATGCCTTAATTGCTGGAATTTTTGCTTTCGGAGGTTCATTATTAGTGGATGGAGTTAACGTTAATTTATCGTTAACGGTTTCATTATCATTGTTCTCAGTTGTAATGTTAGCCTCTTTAATGGGGACAGTTACGCCTTTGGTTTTGAATAAATTTGACATAAATCCTGCGATTGCTTCGGGACCTTTTATCACTACGACTAACGACCTTTTAGGCTATGGTGTTTATCTATTAATTGTTTATTTTTTAATGTAATATGACATTATGATTGCAGTAATTCAAAGAGTTTCGGAGGCTTCTGTCAAGATTAATGAGTTAGTTAAAGGAGAGATTAAAACGGGATTTCTGACACTTCTGGGCGTTACAGGTTCGGATACGGAGGAAGATGTAGAATGGCTGGCCAAGAAAATTGTGGGTTTGAGAATCTTCTCAGATGATGAGGGTAAAATGAATGTAGATTTATTAGCAGTTAATGGTGATATTCTTTTAATTAGTCAGTTTACACTTCATGCCAGTACCAAAAAAGGGAATCGTCCAAGTTTCACTGAAGCAGCTAAAGCCGAAATTGCTATTCCTTTGTACGACAATATGATTATTAAGTTAGAAAAATATATAGGAAAACCTATTCAAACGGGTGAATTTGGGGCGGATATGAAAGTTAGTTTAGTCAATAATGGTCCTGTAACCATTATTATAGATTCCAAAAATAAACTATGATTCGTAATACATTTATAGCTGTTATTTTAGCCGTTATTATTACTGCGGTAAATCTCAATAGTGAGGTTTTTCATATCCCTTTACTAATAGTTTTTCTTTCAACTTTAAGTTTAGGTTATCTTCAACCACAGAAAGGTTGGATTTCAATTATACAACTCGCTATCAGTATTTTTATAGGATTTTTTAGTAGTAAACTATTGGGATTTACTCCGAAAAATTTTACTGAATTTCAATTTATTACTTATATTTCGCCCTTTCTCTGTCTATTTGGTGGTTTTATGGGTAGTTATTTTAGTAAAATTATTAATCAAAAATGACGATAGAAGAAGCACAAAAAACCGTTGATGAATGGATTAAAACCATTGGCGTTCGGTATTTTAATGAATTGACCAATATGGCAATGCTAACTGAGGAGGTGGGCGAAGTGGCTCGAATTATTGCTCGAAGATATGGTGAGCAATCAGAAAAAGAATCCGATAAAGATAAAGATTTAGGCGATGAAATGGCGGATGTTTTATTCGTCCTTATTTGTCTCGCCAATCAAACGGGAATTTCTTTGACCGAAGCCCTACAGAAAAATTTAGATAAAAAAACGAAAAGAGATGCTACCCGACATTTTGAGAATGAGAAATTGAAATAGTTTTCATGTCCTTTGTTGTAATAAAACAATGTCTTCATTTCTGTGTATTTCCAATGCTATAAATCTCAATTCGAGTTTGATAATCAAATTCTTTGGTAAATAATTCTAACTCAAGGCTCTAGAAAATTTGCTGGGATGATTTCAAACGATTCATCACTGGTTTTTATTAAGCGACAGTACTTTACCAATAACCCTTTAATCAGCTTCAGAAATACTGCTCCTATCTCCCAAAACCAATGCTACATTTGGTTCAAATACTCTCGGTTTAATTGTTATCCACATCAAAGGACTAATATCATAAGTTCCTTTCCTTGTTACAGAATAAATGCATTTACTTGGTTTTGTGATAATGCAAAGTAAAATTAGGTCAATTATTTGCAAGAATATTACAAAATTAACCACCGTAAAAAAAGTAAATTTTTTCTTTAAAAAATGATTAAATTTTGCATTGTTGTGTCTTTAAAATATACTAACCTTAATTTAAAAATTCATTTCTTATTGGCTCAATTAATTTAAACAATTTAAAAATATGAAAAGAATTAGACTAAATGGTCTTTATATATTTCAAAATCTATCCAATATCATGTTGGTGATAGGTTTTATATTATATGGTGGCGTGTCATTTTCGCAGGATTTATCCGTAAAAGGTATTGTTTCAGACAAAACAAATAATGGCGTTGCGGGTGTATCAGTGAAAATAAAAGGCACGAATCAAGGTACTACGACTGATAATGTGGGAAATTATAAAATTTCAGTTGGACAAAATACTGTATTGGTTTTTAGTTCGATTGGTTTTGTTTCACAAGAAATTAAGGTTGGAAATAGAAATGCCATAAATGTGACATTAGCTGAAGAAACTCAGAATTTAGAAGAAATTGTAGTAACTGCTTTGGGCATTAAAAAGGATGCAAAAAAGTTGGGATATTCCGTTTCTACCATCACTCGTGAGGCATTAACCGAAAACAGAACGCCCAATTTTATGAACGCTTTGCAAGGACAAATTGCTGGCGTAAATATTTCTCCTTTAGGAACTGGTCCTGCGGGAACTTCTAAAATCAGAATTAGAGGGCAAAGTTCGATTTCTGGACAAAATAGTCCTTTAATCGTTGTGAACGGCATTCCGATTGATAATACAAACTTCGGAACTAACCCAGGAAATGCAGCGGCAGATAATTCAATTGGTGTACGTGGCGGAGGAAATACTTCCGATGGCGGTGATGGACTTTCGAGTATAAATCCCGATGATATTGAAAATATGACCGTTTTGAAAGGAGCAACCGCCGCCGCACTTTACGGCTCACGAGCAAAAGATGGCGTAATTATGATTACAACTAAAACCAAAGGTGACTCAAAAGGAATTGGCGTATCATTTAATTCAAATTTTACGAATGATACCCCTTTAGATTTTACGGATTATCAATATGTTTATGGTCAAGGAGAAAATGGAATTCGCCCAACAACTGCCAATCCAACTTCGGGACAATGGTCGTTTGGTGAAAAATTTCAGTCAGGCATGACTCAGGTGCTTTTTGATGGTGTAACGGTGCCTTACGAACCCGTTTATAATAGAATTAGCAAATTTTTTAGAAATGGGACCAACTTTACGAACACCGTTTCTATTTCTTCAACTACCGAAAAAGGTGGACTTACGCTCTCATTTGCTAACATGGATAATAAAGGAATTGTACCAAATAACTCCTTCAATCGGAAGACAATAAACCTTGGTTATGCGTATGATATTTCTAAAAAATTGAGTATTGCTGGAAACGTAAATTATTCAAACGAGAATAACAAAAACCCGCCTAACATTGCTAATCAGGATAATTCTATTCCAACGGCGGTGTATAATATGGCAAACTCGATGCCCTTTGATTTGTTGGAAGCCAAGAAATTTGATGCCAATGGTGATGAATTTGTTTATTCAAGATTTAAGAACAGAACGAATCCTTATTTCACACTTTCACAACAATTTCAAAATATTACTCGTGATAGAATTTTTGGAAATATTTCAGTAAAATATAAATTATTGGATTGGCTTTCTGTTCAAGGTCGGGTTGGTCAAGATTATTGGTCACGTGACCAAGACTATAACAACTTCCCAACGGGACAAGCCTCCCTCGGACCCGCACCAGTGGGTTTTGTCAATGGCATTTATACCCAAGAATCACGCAGATTTAGAGAAACGAATGCCGATATTTTAATAACGGCTAACAAAACTTTTGGCGATTTTGGAATTGATTTAAACGTGGGAGGTAATCAAATGTACCGACGCTCTGATGTAAATTCAACGCAAGTAACTGATTTTGTAGTTCGTGATTTATATACAGTAATGAACGGACGGGTAAAAGACCCTATTTATGGATTATCTGAAAGAGCTGTCAATTCAATTTATGGAGCGAGCGAATTCTCTTACAAAAACTTTCTATTCTTGAACGTAACCGCCAGAAATGATTGGTTCTCAACGCTTGCCAAAGAAAATAGAAGTATTTTATATCCTTCTATATCAGGAAGTTATGTGTTCTCTCAATCGCTTTCAAGTATTCCAAGTTGGTTGAGTTTTGGAAAATTACGGGTTGCTTACGCTGAAGTGGGAAGTGATACTGACGTTTCTCCGTATTCAAATAATTTATTTTATGCCATCAATGCCAACTTATTCGCTAATCCATCGGGTAGCCCACAGCCCATTGGTGGTTCTTCGGGAACAACCGTTCCTAATTCAAATCTGAAACCCATGCGTACTTCAGAATCGGAAATTGGTTTAGAATTAAAATTATTTCAAAACCGTCTTTCGATTGACTTAGCTGCTTATCGTAAAATTACCAGCGACCAAATTGTTTCGGCTCAAATTTCGGATGCTTCGGGTTTTACCAATTCTTTGATTAATAGCGGAAAAAGTCAAACCAATGGTTTAGAAATGTTGTTGGCATTTTCACCCGTAAAAAATAGTAGCTTCCAATGGAATGTAACCGTAAATGGTTCTTATAATATTACGAAAATATTGAGTTTGACAACCGATAAAGAGGGTGAAAGAATTACCACGGGAACGCACGTTTTCAATGGGGAACTTCGCCAGATTGTAGGACAAGAAATGGGTCAAATTTATGGTTTTGGGGTTAAAAGAAATGACCAAGGACAAATGATTTTCGGAACAAATGGTATTCCTTTAAGAACATCCGATTTGATTTCGTATGGCAGTGCGTTACCAAAATGGATGGGTGGAATTACCAATTCGTTTAACTATAAAGGATTAACACTTTCTTTCTTAATTGATTTTAAATTGGGAAATATGATGCTTTCGGGTACAAATTTCAATGCAGTTCGTCACGGTTTGCACCAAATGACATTGGAAGGTCGTGAAACTGGTTTTATTACAGGCGTTGGTGTAACTGAAAAGGGCGAACCTAACGCTGTTGCTGCCAAAGTTCAGGATTATTGGTCGGTGGTTCGTACACAAGCACTTATTGAACCTGTGGTGTATAACGGAGGATATTGGAAGTTGCGTCAGATTACGGCTGGTTATGATTTGAGTAAATTTCTCCCGAAAAGTTTCCCTGTAAAATCGCTTAAATTGAGTCTGACAGCCAATAATGTTTTCTTGATTAAGAAATGGGTGCCAAATATTGATCCAGATTCGTTTGGTTACTCGTCTGATAATTTGGTAGGAATGGAATCAACGGGTTTGCCAACGACTCGTAGCCTTGGGTTTAACTTGAATGCTAAGTTTTAGAATTCAGCAAGCAGATGATGTTCTGTGTGAATCAGATTATTTCAATAAAATAAAAAAGAAAATTCTTATGAAAATCAAACATAAATATTTCCATAAAACCACCATTTTAAGCGTTATGGTTTGCTTCTTGATGAGTGGTTGCGACAAAGGTTTTGATGAATTGAATGTTAATAAAACTGCTGCAACATCCATTAATTCTGTTTTTACGCTCAATAATGCTACAATAAATACGTCATTTCCAGCGGGGACAATTCTTTATGAAATTGGAATTGTTCAGCAGATGGTTTCGCCAAATTCGGGCGTTTTGGCTGGAGCAAATTTTAATCAAGATATACGAGATAATACCCAACAAAATTGGCAACGTTATTATCGTTCCGTTATTCGCAATACTTACGACGTTATTTCAACAACGAAAAATTTGCCAACCAGAAGTAATCTTTACAACATGGCTCGTATTTTACAGTCGTACAGTTTCTTGGTTTTAACGGATACTTACGGTGACATTCCTTACTCAGAAGCTGGAAAAGGTTATACTGACCAATTAATTTTTCCAAAATATGATGCTCAACAAACGGTTTATGCAGGAATTATTAAAGAATTAACCGAAGCAACTGCCGCTTTGGATGCTTCAAAAACCATTGAAACTGCCGATGTTTTATACGGTGGAAATGTGAGTCTTTGGAAAAAATTTGGTAATTCTGTGCTGCTTCGTGCAGGAATGAGACTGACTAAAATTGATGTTGCTCAAGCCCAATTAATCGTTCAAAAGGCGTTTCAAGCGGGAATTATGGAAGTAAACTCCGACAATGCGTTCATAAAACACGATGCCAATTATTTGAATGCGCTCGGACAAACACTCAATTCGACCGAATCAAGCAATATTTATTTGGGCGCTCCATTTGTTACGTATTTGCAACAAACCAATGACCCAAGATTAAAATCTATTACTTTAAGATACGTTGGTGCAAAATCTGGAAATGAACAAACCATTACTCGTGCAACAACCGACCCAACGCAACAAATCGGAATGCCTTTCGGGTTTGATAATGGTTCAATCGGCACGGAAGTAACGAAATCAAAATTGGCAAGTTTTTATGATTATAGTCAAGTGGATAGAACTCGTATGGCAAAAACTACCTCACCAATGTTCTTAGTAACTGCTGCCCAAACGCAGTTATTATTGGCAGAAGCCGCACAACGTGGATGGATTATGGGAACTACTGCTGAGACTTTTTTCAATAGAGGAGTTAAGTTACACATGGAACAAATGGCTTTGTACGATGCCAATTCAGCCATTTCTGCGAATGTGATTGATGCTTACCAAAAAGCAAATCCTTTCGTAGCGACCAATGCTTTGGAACAAATAAATACGCAGTATTGGGTTGCTTCTTTCTTAAATGGACCCGAAGCATTTGCCAATTTCAGAAGAAGTGGTTTCCCAAATTTAGCCCCCAATCCATTCCCTGGAAAAAGCATCAAAGGAACTTTTATCAGAAGATTAACCTATCCAAATTCGGAAATTTCTGTCAATAGTCTAAGCGTAAAAGAAGCCATTGCAAGAATGGGAGCGGATGATTTAGATACAAAAGTTTGGTGGGATAAATAAGAAAAATGAGTACAGCTAATAAAATAATTACGAACTTTTCAATATCATAAACCCCATAGACTCCATTAAAACATGGAGTCTTTATTTTACCTTTGAGGAATTAATATAAACAAAAAAATATGCAAATCGGAATTATAGGATTAGGCAAAATGGGCTTTAACCTTGCCCTCAATTTTAAAAGAAATGGTTATGAAGTTGTAGCCAATGACGTAAATCAAAAAATTGTTGCTGAGGGAATCAAAATGGGCAATTCAATATAAAGGAATATATTTGGCATTATCTCACAGGCGAATACGTGATAGATTCGTCTATGGCTTCGGGAACTGGGATGATAGATACTGAAGATTTACTCAGATATTTTAAATCATTTAAGAATCCATGGAAATCAACTTTCAACCATTTTTTCGCCAAAACACACCGCCACAAGTTTATTTAAAAATCATATCTTAGTATTTATTAGAGAGAGGAGACGGAGCATTAGCCAATTTGGGGTGCTATGCAAAAAGGATTAATGGCCTTAACCATCGGCACCAATGGAGCCGTTCACTTGCCAATTGATAAACCTTTTATTGACCTGAAAATGATAACACAATTTTATCATCTTGTTGATAAACAGTATTTTACTCTAGGAGCAATTAATAATGGAGCGGTAATTTTGCAATGGCTCAAAGAATCCATTCTACAATCAAATAAGACTTTTGAAGAATTGTTGGAGAATGCTCAATGTGTTTCAGCAGGTTCAAACCAAAGCCCATTTGATTCGGGCAACGTTGGAAGGGATTTTATTTGGATTATTAAGCATCACCGAAATATTGATTCCTGATAAGCAAGAATGTCAAGAAACTATAATTATGGCGAGCGGAGGATTCACTAAAAATGACTTTTGGCTACAACTCACCGCCGATATTTTTCAAATGAGATTGGTAGTTTCTCAAGAAATTGAAAGTTCAGCTTGGGGAGCAGTTCTAATTGGATTTATGACTTTCGGTATCGAAACTAATCATCAGGACATTGAAGAAAAAGTATTTATACCCAATTTTGAACATCAAGATATTTACCAAGAAAATTTCAGAAAATTCAATAAAGTATATGAAGCGTTGAAGGATTTGTAAATTACAGACCCAATTGTATGTGAGAAATACCCACAAAAATAACTTTCTTACATGACTGAATTAATGATAATAGAACCATTTTTCCAATAACCCACAATTTCCATGACCTTATTAACCATTGCCATCTGTATCGGACTTTTAGTTTTATTAATTACTTGGGGAAAAATAAACCCTTTTTTGGCATTCCTTGTAGTATCTATTGTTGCAGGAATTTTTACGGGAATTCCGCTCGAAAATATTGGCAAATCGCTTCAAAAGGGCATTGGTGATATGTTGGGGTCGTTGGTAATTGTGGTTGTTTTGGGAGCAATGTTGGGAAAAATAGTTGCTGAAAGTGGAGCAGCCCAGCGGATTGCCTCCGTAATGATGGGAATTTTTGGAGAAAAAAATATTCATTGGGGATTAGTCTTTACAGGTTTTATCATTGGAATTCCTCTTTTTTATAATGTTGGATTTGTCTTAATGATTCCCCTAATTTTTTCGGTGGTAAATCAGTATAAACTGCCCGCTGTTTACGTCGGTTTGCCGATGTTAGCATCTTTGTCAGTGGCTCATGGGTTTTTGCCTCCGCATCCTTCACCAGCGGCATTGGTTGCTCAATTTCAAGCAAATATGGGAATTACGTTATTGTATGGTTTCGCCATCGCCATTCCTGCCATCATTATTGGTGGTCCACTTTTTGCTACTACCTTAAAAAAAATACCCTCAATTCCTTTAAAAACATTCCAAAACGAAACGCTTGCCGAAGGTCAATTACCAAGTACATTAAATAGCTTTTTAACGGCTCTTTTACCCGTTTTTTTATTAGCTTTTACCACTATTTTAGCCATCTACGCAAAGAATATCCCCGCTCTAAAGTCAATGAGTACTTTTATCAGCGATCCTCAAATTGTCATGTTAATTTCTGTTGCAGTAGCAACTTTTACACTTGGAATTAAGATGGGTTTTACGATGAAAAAAATCATGGACTTTTATACTCATGCCGTTAAAGATGTTTCCATGATTATCCTGATAATTGGGGGAGCAGGTGCCTTAAAACAGATTTTGGTTGAAAGTGGTGTAAGCAATGAAATTGCCGATGTCCTAAAAAATCTTCCACTCAATCCATTGATTATTGGATGGTTAGTAGCAGCAATTATCCGTATATGTGTAGGTTCGGCAACCGTTGCAGGACTTACAACGGCAGGAATTATTGCTCCAATGGTTCAACAAACGGGAGCAAATCCTGAATTAATGGTTTTGGCAATTGGTTCTGGAAGTTTAATGTTTTCGCACGTGAATGACCCAGGGTTTTGGTTGTTTAAAGAGTATTTTAATTTGAGTATTAAAAATACTATTCGTTCATGGTCAATGATGGAAAGTATTGTTTCGGCGGTGGGAATTATTGGAGTAATGATTTTGAATTTTATGGTGTAGAAATTTAATATCTACTAATGAAAACGTCGTGAAGATTCAAACTCACAGTGGAGTTGCTTCACGACGCTTTTATTTTGAATAAATATACTAACGCTTAATCTGTTTTTTCTCAACTTCCTTGGTCATTTTCTGACCTAATTCAGGAGTGATTTCAAAAATTTTATAGACCGAAAACTCATCAACCGTTGGATTTAGTTTTTGGATTGCGGGATGTTTTGTGTCAAACTCTCTGTCTCCCGAAATTGAATCATATTCTTTTTCTGTTAACCCTCCCATATTATCCGAATAATCGTTGAATCTAACATTTACATTTTTATTCGCTAATTTTCCTCCTTCCCAGCTTACTACATTTCCCCCTAAGTCCCAGCCTATTCCTGTAATGGTGAAGGTTTTTCCATTTAAGGCAACCACTTCCGACATTTTCATGCCAATGCGTAAGCCTTTTTTTGAAACCCAAGGACTTGTTTTTTTTAATTTCGCATTTTCATCCAATTTGCCTTTTACCACAACATCTTGGATTCGCTTATATTCATAGCCATCTTGCCAATAAATATTAACTTCTTTATCCGTATTTCTGAAAAGTTTTGTAGTTTCAAAAGTTCCCTCACCTGTTTCAATAGAATCTTTTTTTACAATATTCTTAGCACCATATTTTTTTTCAAGTCCTTGTAAATCAACACATTCTAATACATCTTCAAGATACATGACCTTTGAAGTAGAGGAATCCGTAGCAATGGTATCAATTTTTACTTCTATTAAAGTATCCTTAGTTTCAATAGTAGTCTTTGTCTGAGAACACGAAGTTATCAGTCCTAAAAACATGAGGTAATATATTGTTTTTTTCATCTTATTTTTCGTCTATATTGATAACTAAACCATCATAAGCCAATTGGATATATGCAGGCAATTCCTCATTAACCTCACGATGTAAGCCCATTTGATGACTTATGTGCGTGATATATGCTTGTTTGGGAGAAATTTTTTCTAACATTTCAACTGCTTCAGCTAAAGTGAAATGTGAAAGATGCGTCTCTCTTCGTAAAGCACCCATTACTACTACTTTTGAACCTTTGATTTTCTCAATTTCTTCATCCGAAATAAAATTTACATCAGTAATATAGGTAAAATCTTTTATCCGAAATCCAAATACGGGTAATTTATAATGCATTACCTCAATGGGAGTAACGTCGATTCCGTCAACTTGAAAAGGGTAATTTTGAATTTCGTTAAGGGTAATTTGAGGAGTTCCAGGATATTTTATTTCTGTGAAAGCGTAGTGAAATTCCTGCTTAATTTGTGCTAAAACGTGTTTTCGTCCATAAATAGGCATATCACGTTTTTGGAAAAAATTATAAGCCCTTACATCATCCAGCCCAGCGGTGTGGTCTTTATGTTCATGGGTAAAAAGAATAGCATCCAAATTTTTGACCCTTTCACGTAACATTTGCTGACGAAAATCGGGGCCAGCATCCACCACAAAACTCTTTCCATCCACTTCAATATGGAGGGAAACTCGTAGTCGTTTATCTCGGAAGTCAAGGGATTGGCAAATCTCGCACCCACAGGCAATTACGGGAACGCCCTGCGATGTGCCAGTGCCTAAGAAGGTGATTTGCATGATTTAGGGATTAGGAGGTTAAGAGTTTAGAGATTAAAGGAGAATCCCATAATCCCTAATTCCTGACCCTTAAAATTACTCTGTTAAAGTTTTTACTTGTGCCACGAGTGCATCAAAATTGAGGGGTTTTGCTAACATATCATCAAAACCAGCTTCTTTGAAATCGTCCATTGAATAGTTGCGAGCATTGCCTGTAATGGCAATCATTGGTAATTTAGCTTTTTTCTCATCTTTCAAGGCACGAACAGCTTTAGCACATTCCATTCCGTCCATAACGGGCATATTAATGTCGAGCAAAAGAATATCAAAATCTTCTTTTTCAAGAGCATCTAAAACTTGTTGTCCATTTTTTACAGAATGGATTTCAAAGTTTTGAAACTCTAATATTTTTTTAGCAAGGTTTTGGATAACTGAGCTATCTTCGGCAATTAGGACTTTTTTCATATTAAACTTAAAATTTATTGTTGTGGTAAAGATAAGAAACGGTAAGCAATTATCTATTAGTAATTGATGATTAGTGCTAAGTTATTACTATATTTTTTTTGCAAATAGCTTACTTTCAATGCTTTATAAATGAATTTATTTGTAAAATCTAATCACTGAAACCTAATAATTATTTATCTACTCTTTTTTACTGACCAAAGGCTGTTCATAAAGTACTAAACACAGAATATTTGCCATTTTTACTTCCCCGTGTAAGCCAAGAGTTCGTAAACGATTTTCAATTGAATCGGGATAATTTTGAAACCAATCTAAATCCAACATCGTATTATCTGACAAACCCGATTCATTAATTACTGTGAGGTTATTTACTAACTGTGGATTACTCTCTAAATGATTCATTAAATCCTTGATTGTTAATCCTTTTTGAATAATTCCTGTACTATCTATACTCGAAATTGCTCCTTGTAAATCAGATTTTTGAATAGAAAAAACCTTTTGAATCCGAGTCTCAACTTTAGATTTTAGTGGAAAAAGAGCCTCTAATTGCTGTAAACCAATTTCTTGAATATTTTTCCCAATATGATTTGGTACATTCAATTCCAAACAATACAAATTATTGTTTTCAAAAGAATATTTGGATTTATCGTTAACCTCCAACAAAACTCTACTAGTCTTTTGATTGTATAAAATTTGGTAAATTAACGTTAAAGGGCAATTAATAAATTTATATTCTGTGGATGATTCTTTGATAAATTCTGTAGCCTTTCCTTCTTTATAATTCGATAATTCAATTTTATACGTTTGATTTTTAGGATTTTTAACGCTGATAGGTTGGTCATAACTTTGCGAAATACCCGTTGATTGCGTATATGAAGTTTCTTGATATTCATGTTTTATCGTAAAAGTCACAGGTTCACGATTAATTAATTTTGCAATAACAAATTGGTCAATTTCATCGGGTGAACAAAAGGCTTGCACAATTCCATCTTGGTCAATCACAACGGTATGAGGAATGAAATGATGGTAGAACATATCATTCAATTTACGCCCCAAATCCATGGCATACGTGATATTTTTATTGCCTCTTTTTGCAATGAAAGCATCTACTTTATCACGGTTTTCTTCCGACACCGCAATGAATTTTACGGCATCCCCAAATTGAACTTGAAGTCTATCAAAATGCTTTAAAGAAGGAATGCAAGGAGCACAGTAAGTAGCCCAAAACTCTATAATGACAACTTTTCCGTGAAGTTCACTGAGGGTAAGGCTTTTCTCTGTGCCATTGGCTTTAATGACAGACATAGAGAATTGTGGACAAATTTTCCCTAACATAGGTGGGTCGGTTTGTGCCATAAAAGTTTGAGCGAAAACAGCGTTTGTAAGGATTACAAAAGATACCAAAAATATTTTTTTCATATTCATCAATAATTTTAAGACACTGGACAACTTTATCTTAAAATGCTGTCATTTTTAGTAGTAGTGAATTGGTTATTAGTATTTTCAATGAGATGAAGGTTGAATTGTAAAAACTATTGAGAGAAGCTCATAAAATTACAAATATTTTTCGTTTTTTGGTGTAGTAGTTTGATTTTCATTTTAAGCTTATATTTTAATTTACTGGAAAAAAAACTCTTTTCAATTTTGAAGGTTTTTAATAAGTACAAAATAAATTTTAAAAGACCATGCCAAATAAATTTCTGACCGCTGAGTGGAATAACCTCATTATGGCGAATTATGTCATCGACCCCAAAATATTACTGCCCTATTTACCCCCTAAAACTGAATTGGACTATTTTAACGATGTTTGTTACGTTAGTTTGATTGGTTTTATGTTTGAAAAAACGAAAATTTTAGGCTTATCTTTTCCTTTTCACATTAATTTTGAGGAAGTAAACCTTCGTTTTTATGTAAGAGTAAAGGACGGAAATACTTGGAAAAGAGGTGCCGTTTTTATCAAAGAAATTGTTCCAAAAATAGCCATTACTTTGGTTGCCAATACCTTGTATCGTGAAAAATATGTAACCTTGCCCATGAATCACTTTCATGAAGTGGCTGAAAATGAAATTAATTTAGGCTATCACTGGAAATTTAAAGGTGTTTGGAATAAACTGGAAGCAACGACTGAAAAAAATCATGCTCCAATGATTGATGGAAGTAAAGAACAATTTATTGCTGAACATTATTGGGGTTATTCAAAATATAGCAATGTTACCACGTTTGAGTATGGAGTTGAACATCCATCTTGGCAAATTCATAAAGTGAAAAGTTATAAAATTGAATGTGATTTCGAGAAATTATACGGTAAAGAGTTCGCTTTTTTAAATGAAAATCCAGCCGATAGTGTATTTATGGCAAAAGGTTCACCGATTGGTATTTTGCATAAAAAAGATTTATAAGACTTCCTCTTTTAAATCTTTTCCCTACTTTATATAGTCTTTGCCTTGGTGTGTGTATTTTTGTTTGGAAATGAAACGTAATGTTCCATTCCAAAGATTAAATATTCAATATTCATTCAAAAAGTGGTTAATAAAACCATTTCTAAATTCCCCAATGGCAAGACCTTCTAATAATCCTAACGATAAAACCAAAGAAAAAAAGTCTCACGAAACACCTCTTTCCAAACAATATAATCAGATTAAGTTGAAATACCCTGGGGCATTATTGTTGTTTCGGGTAGGCGACTTTTATGAAACTTTTGGGGAAGACGCTGTTCGTGCTTCCAAAATTCTGAATATTACACTTACTCGTAGAAATAATGGAAATGCTGATGCCCATTTGGCAGGTTTTCCTCATCATTCTTTAGATAATTATTTGCCTCGTTTAGTACGTGCAGGTGAGCGTGTGGCTATTTGCGACCAATTGGAAGACCCCGCAACGGCGAAAGGAATTGTGAAAAGAGGCGTAACGGAATTGGTTACACCTGGGGTTTCCTACAACGATAACGTGTTGGATATGAAGCACAATAATTACTTGGCTTCAATCAGTTTTTCATCGTTTTCAAAGGAAGTTGTAGGAATTGCTTTCTTAGATATTTCAACGGGTGAATTTCTTTGCTCACAAGGAAATGTGGCTTATATTGAGAAATTAATACAAAGTTTCTCGCCTTCTGAAGTCTTATTTTGTAAAAAAAATCGACAAGAATATACGCAAATTTTTGGGGATAAATATCTAACTTTTGGGCTAGATGATTGGGCTTTCAAGCATGATTTTGCCTATCCATTATTGACTAATCATTTTAAAACCAATAACTTAAAAGGTTTTGGAATTGAATCTCTCACCGAAGGAATCATTGCTGCGGGTGTTATTATGCACTATTTAGCGGAAACTGAACACCGACAAGTGGGGCATATTTCAAGAATCAATCGTTTGGAGGAAGAGAAATACGTTTGGTTAGACAAATTTACGATTCGGAACTTAGAATTAGTATCGGCACAACAGGAGGGAGGAATTCCATTAATCCAGATTCTTGACCAAACAATGACTCCAATGGGAGCAAGATTATTGCGAAAATGGTTGGTTTTGCCGCTCAAAGAAAAATCGCAAATTCAGGAACGATTAAATACTGTTTCTTACTTTAAGGAAAACGAAGAATTACGTGAAAGTTTAGAATCACATTTAAAACAAATTGGTGATTTAGAACGACTTATCTCAAAAGTTGCCGTTCGCAGAATTAATCCCAGAGAACTCTTAGCTCTTAAAAAAGCTCTCCTACACATCGAGCCCATCCGTTGGCAATTAATTAATGGTAAGCCACTGGAAATTGTGGGTGGTTTTCGTTCTGAAAAAGATGCTCGTGAATTGGCAGTTGGCGGAGGCATTTTTGATGATACCGAAGGAAACGAAATTAGTAGTGATGATTTTTTAAATGAAGTTTTAAATCCAACCTATGGGCAGTCGGCAATTGGTAGTCAGCCATCAGCAGTGAAAGAAGCAGAGATAGCTATTTCTAATAACTCAACACTTGAAAGTGGAACGCCACCCGCTCTAAACTCTGCCCTTTTAAAAAGATACGCTGACCAACTAAATCCTTGTCAGTTTTTATTAGATAAAATACAGAAAGAACTTCGAGATGATTTGCCAATTTTAAGCAATCAAGGCGGTATGATTAAGCAGGGAGTTGATGAAGATTTAGACCACCTTTTGGGTATTGCCTTCACTGGAAAAGATTTTTTAATGCAAATTCAAAACCGTGAGATTGAGCGGACGGGTATTACGTCTTTAAAAATTTCATTTAATCGAGTTTTTGGATATTATTTAGAAGTTACCAATTCCCATAAAGACAAAGTTCCCGAGGATTGGATTCGTAAGCAAACCCTTGTAAATGCTGAGAGATATATTACCCCTGAACTTAAAGAATACGAAGAAACTATCTTAGGAGCGGAAGACAAAATTAATGTAATTGAGCAAAGAATTTTTAATGAATTAGTAAATGTAGCAAATGAGTATATCCAACAGATTCAACAAAATGCCAAGATAATTGCGGTGCTTGATGTATTGACAAATTTTGCTAAAATTGCTGTAAAAAATAATTATTCAAAACCAGAAGTGTCTGACAGTAAGATACTTAATGTCATAAATGGACGACATCCCGTCATTGAACAGCAATTGCCTTTAGGTGAAAAGTACGTTCCCAATGATTTATATTTAGATGATGTAACGCAACAGATTATCATCATTACAGGTCCTAATATGGCAGGTAAATCTGCCCTTTTGCGACAAACGGCTTTGATAGTTTTGATGGCTCAAATTGGCTGTTTTGTTCCTGCAACTGAGGCGAAAATTGGCATTGTTGATAAAGTTTTTACCCGTGTGGGAGCAAGTGATAACCTCTCTAAAGGAGAATCAACTTTTATGGTTGAAATGACAGAAACTGCCAGTATCCTAAACAACCTTTCTGATAAAAGTCTAGTCTTGATGGATGAAATTGGGCGGGGAACGAGTACTTACGACGGTGTTTCGATTGCTTGGGCTATTGCTGAGTATTTGCATAATCATTCTGATTGTCGACCGAAGACCCTTTTTGCTACGCATTATCACGAACTAAATGAATTGGCGAATGACTTTTCACGGGTTAAAAATTTCAATGTTTCAGTGAAAGAAATCAACGGAAAAGTGATTTTTATGCGTAAGTTACAGGAGGGAGGTTCGGAACATAGTTTTGGTATTCATGTGGCCCAATTGGCTGGAATTCCACAAAATGTGGTTTATCGTGCCAGTGAAATTTTAGTAGAATTAGAAAAAAATCGTTCAAAGGAACAACATCGTCAAACTATCAGAGAAATGCCAAAGCAGAATTTTCAAATGGCAATTTTTGAGGCAGAAAAAAATCCAAAAACCGAAAAAATCGAAGCACTTTTGAAAAATTTGGATATTAATACCATCTCACCGATTGAAGCATTGTTAAAACTCAATGAAGTGAAGCGAGTTTTTGAAGGCAAGTAAGAATGGAATGTTCTTTTACTGAAAAATGTATAATAATTAGAATAATTTTATTCAAAATCAAGGAATTATAGAAGAAGTTTTAGGAAAAGCGTTTCAAGAATCTATAACCTATGAAAATACGTAGATATTGACAATTCTTTTTCCAAATACAAAGAAATATTCACCACGTAAAAGCATTAAATAATCTTCAAAATCGCATGAAATTTTTTAACACCTTCATCATATTCCTGATTTTTTGTACTTCCATAAAGGCACAAAAAATTTTCGCAACCACGTTTGATAAACTGCCCCAAAATTATCAGTTATACCCCCGAAATGAACAGAGTGAAGCTATAATACCCATTTCTGGAAAAATTGAAGAGACTGGCTGGGATTATTTTTCCGTACAAATTTTTAGAAATAAACAACAAATTGGATATCAAAAAGCTCCAATAACTTATACAAAGTCTATTGGAAATTTTTCTTTTTCATCCGTAAAAATTAAAGCAGAAAAGGCAGAATATGATTTTAACATTTATGCGGTAAGAGGAAAAGATTCTTTAAATCTCGTCAACCGTGAAAACATTGTTTCTGGTGATGTATATGTTCTCAATGGTCAGTCTAATGCTCACTGTTTTTTTATTGAAGCTCGGACAAATGAATTTTGTCGAACTTTTGGGAACATTACTGGTGATAATGGAAGAGAAAATTATAATCCCAAAGATACACTTTGGACATTGTCTAATCAAGATAGATATTATCAAGGTGTTGGAACTATGGGTTTTGAATTTCAACAATATATTCTGGAAAAATACGGGATTCCAACTTGCTTAATAAATAGTGCGTTTAGTAATTCATCCATGAAAAATCATGCCACGAGAACTGTTAGTAATCCTGCTGATTTGACCAATGGTTACGGTAGAATGTTGTATCGCTTACAAAAAGCAGGAATCAGTCAATCCGTAAAAGCCCTAATTTACAGACAAGGAGAATCAGAAGGGTACGGTGAGGGAACAGATTGGGGGGGCAATTTTGATATTTATTATAAAAACTTAAAAACAGATTTGCCGTCAATTAAACAAATCTATCTCTTTCAAATTGACATTATTGGTTATACGTTACTTCCACAAACACCCCAAATTCGTAATATTCAACGGATGGAATCAGATAAATATCCTGATATCCAAGTGCTTGCCTCTGTTGGGACAGAGGGTTTTGATGGATTGCATTACACACCCGAAGGATATAAACAAAATGCACTGGAGTTTTCCCGTTTGATTGGTCGAGATTTTTATAATGATGCTGATAATAATAATATTAATGCTCCCAATATCCGAAAAGCCTATTTTTCAGCAAAAGATAAAAGTGAGATTACCCTTGTTTTTGAAAAAGGACAAGAATTAATTTGGACTGACCAAAACAAAAATATGGTCATGAAAAATCAGTATTATTTGGATGGGAAAAATGGAGTTGTTGCTTCTGGATATGCTATTGCCAATCAAGTTGTTATAAAACTACTTCAGCCCACAACGGCAACTCAACTTTCTTATTTACCGCCCTATATTGCTAATGACAGCCCTGATTATCCTTATTCGGGGCCATATATTAAAAACAAACGTGGTTTAAGAGCTTTATCTTTTCATGAAATTAAGATTGAATCATTTGAATCAAATTTACCAATTCCTGCGATAAGCTACTCAAAGATTCCCCAAAGTCTTCAATTATTTCCTCGAAATACTAAAAATGAAGCCATCGTTTCGATAAATGGAAAGATTGAATCTGCCTTTTATAACTCTGTTTCATTAGTCGTTCTTAGAAATAATACACCTATAAAATTGTATAAATCAACTTTAAATTATAGTGGAACAACCGCCAATTTTGCCTTTTCGCATACAATAAAGGCTGAATTAGCTAATTATATTTTCAGAATTTACGCTACAAAAGGCAGTGATTCAGTTTTGGTGACTTCTCGTGAAAATATTGTGGCTGGAGATGCTTATTTGATAAACGGACAATCAAATGCGGCCGCTTGGGACGTATCAACGACGTTTCCTAATTCTGATTATCGAAATGATTTTTGCCGAACTTTTGGGCAAGTAAAAAGTGGCAATTTATTCATAACAGAGTCAGATACAACGTGGGCTTTATCAAATAATGGGAAACCTTTCGTGGGTGTTTGGGGGATAGAACTGCAAAAACAAATAGTTGAAAAATATAGGATTCCAGTATGTTTTTTGAATGAGGCCGTAAGTGGTTCTATTATTACGGAACATACTATTCGAGACGCTGCAAATCCGAGTAATATTTCAACTATTTACGGAAGACTTTTATACAGGGCTAAAAAATCAGGGCATTTTGATAATTTGAAAGGCTTTTTTTTCTGGCAAGGTGAAGCAGAGGCGATTAATAAACCCGCTGTTTGGAAACCAGAATTTGAAAAACTGGTTAATTTTTGGAAAACTGATTATCCCTCAATCGGAAAATTCTATATTTTTCAGATAAATATTACAGGTTTTCCTTTTTCAGAAGCAGCAGATTTGCGTGAATACCAACGACAAATTAAGAATATTTACCCCAAAACTGAAGTTATAGCAACCATTGGCAATGCTGGATACGACGGTAAGCATTATACAATTGATGGTTATAAAAAGATTGCCAGTGATGTTTTTAAATTGGTTGCTCGTGATTTTTATGGTGCTTCGGATACACTTCAAATTACTTCTCCCAACGTTCAGAAAGTGTATTATTCTAACCTTGCAAAAGATGAAATAACAATTCTTTTTGAGGATTCACAAAAGATGGTTTGGACAGCAGATTCAACCTATAAACAAGATGATGGAACGTTTCGAAAGTACTTTATGAAAGACTATATTTATTTAAATAATGCAAATGATAAAGTGATTTCTGGGCGAGCCGATAAAAATAAAATTATTTTGAAAACTTCGGGAAATATTGGTAATCAAACACTTACCTATTTGCCAGCCTATTATCCAATAAAATATTCAGTTGACTTGAGAAGTATTTTTGGAGGACCTTTTTTGAAAAACCAGAGAGGAATAAGTACCTTATCTTTTCATAAACAACTGATTGCAGATCCCATTGCTCCACCGATTCTTGCCGTTAGAATTAAAGCCGCAACCTCCATTATTTTATCATGGAATGAAGTTGAGAATGTAAATAGTTATATTGTAGAAATTAAAGATTTAACTTCCGACAAGTACAATATTATCCAAACTTTACCTAAAGGGAATTCAACTTTTTTATACGAAGATTTATTAGGTAACAGCAATTATACTTTCAGAATTAAAATTGTCTTTGGAAATATAGAATCTGAATATTCGAGCGTTCAAATTTTAACGCCAAAAGCCTTAGATTCCCCCAACCTGACGGCATCTGCAACGTATATTGATGCTATTAAATTGACTTGGAAAGCTGTTCCAGAGGCAAATAGTTACGTAATTGATAGGAAAAATCTTGCGACAAACTCCTTTGAACAAATTATAAAATTTGATGCCAATGTATTGGAATACGATGATAAATCATTGATTGTCAATACTTTATATACTTATCGAGTAAAAGCAATTGGTACTTTTACCGAATCACCGTTTAGTAATGTTGATATTAAGACGAATGACTACCTTCAAAGTTCATCATTTACTTTGACAGTTCTCTCTTTCAATTCTCTCAAAATTGATTGGAAATCGGTTCCTAACATAACGTCCTATCTTTTGGAAAGAAAAGGCCCTACTCAAGACTATCGAAAATGGGGTGTTTTTGAGCCTGGTGTTTTGTCATTCACCGATAAAGATTTAATTTCTAACATAACTTATACTTACAGATTAAAAGCGATTGGTGAAAAAAGTGAATCACAATTTATAAGCATTGATGGAACAACGCCCGCAATGCTTACGACACCCGATATGACGGTGATTCCAACTACGATTGATGCCTTGAAAATTTCGTGGAAACCTGTTCAGAATGTAACGCAATATATCTTAGAAAGGAAATTATCGGAGACTGATGATTATAAAGAATTAGTAAAACTAGATGCTTCAAAAACTGAATATATTGATATTTCTTTAAAAGAAAAGACCAATTATTTCTACCGATTAAAGGCTTATGGAAATAAAACGGAATCTGATTTTGCCACAATAAAAGCCCAAACAGCTACCATTTTGCAAAATGAACAAGAGATTTTTAACGTATTTGAGTTGTTCCCAAATCCTGCACATACGCAGGTTACGCTAAGATTTTCAAAACCTATGAGTGGACAAATTAATATTGTGGATTTGCGGGGAGTAGAAATCTTTAAGAAGGACATTTTAAAAAATACAGAATTAATAATTTTATTAAATAGCTATCAATCAGGTATTTATATGTTAAATTTTAAAAATGGAGATGATGTTTTTAGTAAGAAATTATTGATTGAGTAAATATGGATTTAAAGGATTAGACTCGAATTTATAAACTTATAGCTATTTTATTCGTATGTAATCCTTTAAATCCATGGGTAATGAAAGCTTATCAGTAATTCACTTCCATTAAAAACAAACCCTCCGCAGGCACAGACCAGCCTGCGTTTTTACGATTTTTGGAGAGAATTATTTGTTCAAAATCTGTAAGAGATATTTTTTCCAAACCAATTTCTAAAAGTGTCCCCACAATTGACCGAACCATACCCCTCAGAAAACGATTGGCTTTGATATGAAAAACTAATGTATCCTCAGTATTTTCTTTCCAATGAGCCTCTAAAATAGTGCAATTAAATGTAAGGACTTCAGTCTTTATTTTACTAAAACACTGAAAATCAATGTGTTTGAATAGTATCAAACAGGCTTCATTCATCAATTTAATATTTAAATCGCCATTAAATTCATAAGATAATCCTTTCTGAAAGGGATTTTTTGTGCGTGAAATACGGTATTCATACTTGCGTGAAATTGCCTCAAAACGAGAATGGTAATCGTTTGCAACCTTAAAAATTTGATTAATTGAAATATCAAAAGGCAAGATTTTATTCATCCGATATACCAAATTTTCAGTATTATTGATTTCATTCTCTACTTCAAAATGAGCTATTTGTTGTTTTGCATGAACACCCGCATCCGTGCGACTACTTCCCGTTATTTCAACTTTGGTTTTCAGTAAAGTGCTTAATGCTTTTTCAATCACTTCTTGAACGGCAACTGCATTGATTTGAACCTGCCAGCCACTATAATTTGTACCCTTGTAAGCACACTCAATAAAGTATCTCATCGACGTTAAATAAATTATTAACCACTTTTACATACAAAAAACGGTCATCCACAATAAAAATATCTTTTTTGTTAAGAATATTGCTATTTTTGCATTAAGATTATTCATCTGTACAAGATTAGTAATCAAATAATAGCAAGAAGCAATATAGCAAAAAAGCCAGATTTATGTCTGGCTTTTTTCTTTTAAATATATACTAATAGTTAGTTGGGTATAATTTCTTTCAACTAAACCCTAATAGCTATTTAACGCATATTATGATAGACATTCTGCACATCATCATCTTCTTCCAATCGCTCAATTAGTTTTTCAACATCTGCCATTTGGTCTTCTGGAATTTCTTTGGTATCATTCGGAATACGCTCAAAGTCAGCTCCTTGAAGTTCAAACCCTTTTTCTTCCAATATCTTCTGAAGTGATCCGTAAGCAGTAAATTCTCCATAAATATTGATTTGATTGGCCTCTAAATCCAAGAAAACTTCATCAGCTCCGAAATCTATTAATTCAAATTCTAATTCCTCCGTATCAATGTTTTCTGTTTTGGCAATCTTGAAAACACACTTGCGGTCGAAGATAAAATCCAACATTCCAGTTGTTCCAATTGTGCCACCACATTTTGTAAAATGGTTTCTAATATTGGCAATACTACGATTGGTATTATCGGTTGTGCATTCCACTAGAATAGCAATTCCGTGGGCGGCATATCCTTCGTAAATAATTTCTTTATAATCTTCTTGTTCTTTTGAAGAAGCCTTCTTAATTGCCCTTTCAACATTATCTTTGGGCATATTCACTGCTTTTGCGTTCTGAATAATTGCCCTCAAACGTGAGTTTGAAGCAGGGTCGGGTCCTCCTGATTTTACTGCGATAACAATATCTTTACCAATTTTAGTAAAGGTTTTTGCCATCATTCCCCATCTTTTAAATTTTCTGGCTTTTCTAAATTCAAATGCTCTTCCCATTGGGTAAATTCTTGTGTTTTAATATCTATTTTACAAAGTTATGAATTAATATTTTTCAAACAAAAAGCCCACAATCTGTGGGCTTTTAATCTTCCGTCGAAATTATCATTAAAAACGAAAATCTATAAAAATTACAACCTCACAATCTCAGCTCCAATGGCATTTAAACGAATATCAATATTTTGATAACCTCTATCTATTTGCTCAATGTTTTCAATAATTGAAGTCCCTTTTGCTCCCATTGCCGCAATTAACAAGGAAACTCCCGCACGAATATCAGGCGAAGTCATGCGAATTCCTCTTAATTGTTGCTCACGATTTAAGCCTACAACGGTTGCACGGTGTGGATCACAAAGAATAATTTGAGCTCCCATTTCAATCAATTTATCCACAAAAAACAAGCGACTTTCAAACATTTTTTGATGTATCAAAACTGTTCCTTTTGCTTGAATTGCGGTTACTAAAACGATGCTCAACAAATCTGGCGTGAAACCAGGCCAAGGAGAATCAGAAACCGTCAGCATTGAACCATCAATAAAAGTTTCGAGTTCGTAACGGTCTTGTGCAGGCACATAAATATCATCTCCTCTGATTTCTAATTTAATTCCTAATTTCTGAAATGTTTGGGGAATGATGCCCAAATCTTTTACAGAGCAATTTTTTATTGTAATTTCAGATTGTGTCATGGCTGCCATCCCAATGAATGAACCAATCTCAATCATGTCAGGTAACATGGTATGTTCAGTTCCAAAAAGTTCAGAAACGCCTTCAATCGTCAATAAATTTGAACCAATACCCGAGATTTTTGCTCCCATTCGGTTCAACATCTTGCATAATTGTTGAAGATATGGCTCGCAAGCAGCGTTGTAGATTGTCGTTGTTCCTTCTGCTAAAACAGCGGCCATTACTATGTTTGCTGTTCCTGTTACTGATGCTTCATCTAAGAGCATATACGTTCCTTTCAAATGCGAGGCATCAACTTCATAAATACCTCCCTCTTCGGGTGAGTAATTAAATTCTGCCCCTAATTTCATAAAGCCCAAAAAGTGCGTATCTAAACGACGACGACCAATTTTATCTCCGCCTGGCGATGGAATTCTACCTTTTTTGAAACGTGCTAAAGTTGGTCCAAGTAACATAACTGACCCACGTAAAGCTGCCGCTTTTTTCTTGTAAATCTCAGAATTTAAGTAATCTAAATTAACGTTTGAGGCATCAAATTTTACAGAAGATATATCGGTTCGTGTACAAATAACGCCCATATCACTCAAAAGGTCGATTAATTGGTTTACGTCACGAATGTTCGGAATGTTGTGGATTGTTACAGGTTCTTTTGTTAAAACTACGGCACATAAAATTTGGAGTGCTTCGTTTTTTGCTCCTTGTGGAATAATCTCGCCTTTCATCTGGCAACCGCCAGTTACTTTAAATGATGCCATTTTGTTCAATTATCAGTTATTAATTACTTGTTAATCGGTTAATGATAATTGTCTATTACCTTTTTCCTCTGTTATTATTATTACCCCCACTGTTGCTGTTTCCCCGATTATCGTTTCTTCCTCCATTATCACTTCTGCCGCCGCTGTTGTTATTATTACGGTTATTGTCTGTTCGTCCTCCAGTTCTATTATCGTTATTTCTTCCACCATCCGTTCTTCCACCACCATCATTTCTACTACCAAAACTTTGACGGCCTCCAGTGTTATTTCGTCCATCATTTCTTCGTGTATCTCCGCTTCGTGTATCGCCAGTTGAACTTGGGCGGTTGTTGCTAGTGTTGTTATTTCTCAGATTGCCTAATGAAGAATTACCTGATATAGCTTGTACAATTGTTCTTAATTGTCCTTCTGAAATTTCAATAATATGCCCCCAAATTACTTCATCATCCACTACTTCACGATTCCAATTTTGATAAAATGTCTTCATTAAACGGGCAATGTGAGCCACAAGAATGCGTTTTTCGTTATCGTCTTGTTCAGCAATTGCTCGAGTAATTAACAACTCAACATTCCGTCCGTAATACCGATATTTTAATTGATGCGTATTGTAGGGAACAGTCTTAGGTAACTTTCCAACCGACTCTGGTGAAGGAGGAGGGAATGGACTATCAACATCCAATTTGAAGTCGGAAAGAATATACAAATCATCCCACAATTTATTGGAATAATCTTGACTATCACGCATATTTGGATGAACTTGACGCATCAGTTCAACCATCAAATAGGCATATTTTGTTCTAGTATTTCTATCTTGAACCGATAGAATATGAGCTACTAATTTCTGGACGTTTGTTCCGTATTCTTTCATTGGAGTTTATATTTTCATCAACTTACGTTGTATTTGTCTATGTTTTTTTACGAAGATACAAAAATGAGGGATAATAGAGAATAGATAATGGAGAATAGATTATAAAACAGTAATTTTTCCCATAAATTATCTGGTTTTGAAGGTGAATATGTTAAAATTTCTAAAAATTGATGAATGGTAAATATCTTAAAAACCTTTTGATTATCTTGCGTTTTATCTAACAAACAAATATTAAGCTATGAATTTTAGAAAATTACCCATTTACTTCATCGCAGGGGCAATGATGCTCTCGTGCGAAAAGTCCAAAACCACTCAAATTGATTCTCCAACTACATTTTTAGACTTATCTGGACGAGATACAACCATTAATCCTGCGGATGACTTTTTCAATTATATGAATGGAAATTGGATTAAAAAAACCAATATTCCAGATGATCAATCAGGCTGGGGTTCATTTTATACTTTATCGGAAGAAAATATCAAAAAAACCAAAGCTGTTCTGGAAGAAGCAGCCGCTTCAAAGGCTTCTTCGGGGAGTTTGGAACAAAAAATTGGTGATTTTTATGCATCAGGTATGGATACTGTTGCCATCGAAAAACGGGGACTAGAACCCGTAAAAGCTGAACTGGCTAAAATTTCTGCCATTAAAAATTATAAAGAGTATTTAAATTACGTTGCTACTAATGAAAATAATCGGGGCGGTGCTTTGTTTAGCTTTTACGTAGGAACGGATGATAAAAATTCGAGTAAAAATATGGTCAGTTTCTCTCAAGGCGGCACAGGATTACCTGAGAAAGATTATTATTTTAAAAATGATTCTTCGACTCAAAAAATCCGAAATGCGTATTTAAAATACATCAAAACGCTTTTCACGCTTACGGGTACGGACGAGAAGACAGCTATGCAAAACGCCAATGATATTTTGGCATTTGAAACCAAATTAGCGAAATCCCATAAATCACCCGTTGAATTGCGTGACCCCATTAAAAATTACCATAAGTATGCCGTTTCTGAGTTGCCGAAAATCTATGGAATGGACTGGAATAAGTTTTTGGAAAATATGACTATCAAAACGGATACAGTGCTGGTTGGACAGCCAGAATATTATTCAACGATGGGCAAATTATTGGAAACTACACCCATCGAAACCTTGAAAAATATAGAGAAGTTTTCCTTATTAAATAATACTTCTTCGTACCTAAATAAAGCGTTTGGAGTGGCTCGTTTTGAATTTTTTGGAAAGACATTGAATGGTCAAAAAGTGCAGTCTGAGCGTTGGAAAAAATTGGCAAATCAAACCGATGGAGGGCTTGGGGAGCTTTTGGGGCAGCTTTGGGTAAAAAAACACTTTACCCCAGAAGCTAAAGCAAGGATGTTGGAATTGGTTGATAACTTGAAAAAAGTTTATCGCTCTCGCATCGAAAAATTAGATTGGATGTCGGCAGAAACGAAGGCAAAAGCATTGGTGAAAATGGATAAAATTATTCAGAAAATTGGCTATCCAGATAAATGGAAAAAAATTGATGATGTCGACATTAAACGTGATGCTTATTTTGAAAATGCGCAAGCAGTTGGTCGTCATACCTATAAAGAAATGATTGAAAAATTGGGAAAACCAGTCGATAAAACCGAGTGGGGAATGACGCCACCAACGGTAAATGCCTACGCCAATCCCGCTTTTAACGAAATTGTTTTTCCTGCGGGAATTTTACAGTTTCCTTTCTTCGATAATGCCGCCGATGATGCCATTAATTATGGAGGTATCGGTATGGTAATTGGACACGAAATGACCCACCTTTTTGATGACCAAGGTCGTCAGTATGATGCCGAAGGAAATTTAAAAGATTGGTGGAAAGCGGAGGATGCCAAAAAGTTCAACGAAAAATCAAAAGTAGTTGTAAATCAATACAATGGTTTTAAAATGTTTGGTAATATGCACGTAAATGGTGAGTTGACTTTGGGTGAAAATTTGGCTGATGTCGGAGGAATTGCTATTGCTTACGAAGCGTTTAAATTAACAAAACAAGGACAAGGAAATGAGAAAATTGACGGCTTAACGCCCGACCAACGTTTCTTCATGAGTTTTGCTCAAATTTGGCGAATTAAAGACCGAGAAGAATCTATGCGGGTACGCCTTACCACTGACCCACATTCACCCGAAGAGTTCAGAGTTAATGGACCGCTCAGAAACTTTGAACCGTTTTATAAAACATTTAAGGTTACGGAGAAGAATAAATTGTTCTTAGCAGCAGATAAAAGAGCGAAAGTTTGGTAGAAGTAAATTTGTGAGTTAGTGAAGTCAAATAATCACTAACTCACAAATTCATAATCCTGAATCCTATAATTATTCCCGCCACTGCCAAAGCTGCAAAAACAAACAATAAAACTGCTCCAGCGGCAACGTCCTTAGCTTTTTTAGCCAAAATATGATACTCGGGCGAGACTAAATCTACTACGGTTTCGATGGCAGTATTGACTGCTTCGAGTGCCAAAACTCCACCCATCGTCAGGATAACTGCCAACCATTCGCCTTCGGTAAAATCTATCCAAAAACCCGAAATTATTACGACAATAACTGCTAATAAATGAATTCGGAAATTATTGTCGTTTTTAATCAAAGACATTATGCCCCTGAATGCGTGTGGAACGCTTTT
>JANXRS010000168.1 GCA_025356745.1 Arcicella sp. | reverse complement strand
AAGCGTTGTTGGCGTTCATCTAATTGATTGAAATAATTGCGTTCTTCGAGGGTAATTTCCATATAACTAAAAATCAGTATTGAATACGAAGATACAATATTTTGAAAATTAATCAGACCAACTTATTATTTACACGTTACTTTAGTAGAACATTAACAATAATCACTAATTAAAATGGAAAAAATAACACCATTATATACTGCCGAAGCCACCAATACGGGTGGACGGAATGACGGCAAAAGTTTCAATTGTTAAAGGTTCTGCTGGATTTGGTTTATCGGTTGAACTGTACGGTAATTTTCCAAACCTTTCAAAAGAAGAAGCCGTGAAATTAACGGAAGATGCTCATCAGGTTTGTCCGTATTCAAAGGCTACTCGTGGGAATATTTCAGCAAACTGACAGTAGAAATCAGAAAAAGTAAAAAAAATAAGGATGGGGGAAATACTTGGCCATTTTCACAAAAGTTGTTCTTGTAAAAGACATGAATATAAAAAATTCTTAACAGGATTGTATGGAGGGGAAATTTGTAGAAAAATAGTTTCAATAAAGAGAACGCAAGCTGGGTTAAAATTCAGCTTGCGTTTGTCCAAGACGTGATTTTTGTGTAAACTATAAGAGGTGTATTTCAAAAAATCTTCCTCATTTTCCAATGTTGAATTTCGCCAAATAACAAATAAGATTCTTCGTAAATTTTATAATCTATTGATAAGTAGAACTTTACAGCATTTTCACGAGCATCAAGGATAATTTCCGTAAAACCTTTTTGTTGAGCTACCCCTTCTAAATAATTCATCAATAATTTGCCAACTCCTTTGCCTTGTATATGAGGTGAAACCGCAACGCAACGCACTTGCCCTTGCGTTGGTGAGTTGATTTGCATCCGTGCAACGCCCACAATTTCATTAGTTTCCGTATCAACAACCATTGCGTGGTCTGCTTGTTCTTCGTCTTTCAAAACTTCGCTACCTTTTGGCTGTCCCCAAGGTTCACGCAAAACAGTGAAACGGAGGTCGTAATATTGTTCCCATTCTGTGGAAGTATTTGGTATTTTGATAATTAGCATAATTATGAGTTAAAATATCACACGGTCTAACCCGTCTGCCATAAATTCAGTATTTTTACAACTCGACGATTTCCGATGAAACTCCTAATTCCATAAAAAGACGTTGCCAATACGCTGAAATAGCAGGATTATTTTTCTTTCTTGAAGCCGTAGGTTCAAAAGGTTTAGCGATAAAAATTTGGGCTAAACCAATATTGGGTAAATTAGATTTTAACCCGACTGCATCTTCCCTTGCCCAACCCACTGCGGCGGCATCATCAATGGGAGGATTAGTGTGAAAATCTCTGCGATTGGGTGCATCCATGCTTTCAACCATATCCGAAAGAAAATATACTTTCACGTTATAATCCTTAGCAATTTCCTTGTCAATTAAAGGTAATGTAGCTAATAAATCCGTGCTGTTTTTACTAGAAGAAGTGTTCTGAGAAGCTAATTGTGCAAAAACGATTTTTTTGAAAATACTACGTTCTTTGCCTAGCGACATACCATATTCTGTTTTGATAGCCTCAGAATCGGTTGAACTTGCCCCCACTAAATCTCCTTTCTCAGTTCGACAAACCACCTCGGCAGCTTTGCCTTGGCCTGTATTTTCATGAACAAAATACACTTCTATCTTGTCACCTTTTGCCTTTATATTTTCATCAATTAGTTGGTTAATAACCTTCGTATATTTTTCGTTGATGAATTTTTTATTAATATTTACGCTCACTGATTTGTCAATAAAAATCATGGAGCAAGTCTTGGCTTCCTCGACTTCTTCATACTTTTTACCAGCATCCGAACAGCTTAAAATTAAGGCGGTTGTGGGAATAAAAAATAAATACTGTTTTAATTGATTTTTCATGGTTGTTATTCGTACATTTTGAGCAATGGCTTTCGTGATTTTTCAGTGTTCATAATATTCATATTGCAAAATAATCAGATTATCTTTACAAACGTTAAACGTTCAGGTTTATTCACTAATTTTAAGGCAAAATTTATGATGACCGAACTCAATAACGGATAATTGGTAACAAATAATATGAATCGAAATCAAAAGATATTTAGATGGGTTTTCGTCATTTTCACCCTTTGCGTGGCAGCTATGGTAATACAAATGGCAATGAATACCACTGCACCATGGAATAAGAAAAAATCAGTTGTAAGAGTTTGGGGGGGAGATACTTTGAAGAGAAAGTAATTGAGATATGAAAAACATTATGATTGCTCTGGATTCGCCTAATTTTTAAAAAGGTAACTTAATAAAATTGTGATTTGTGGGGCAAAAAAATATCTTGAAATTTTAATTCATCAAAGAATATAATTCTTTACGTTGGTAGTTTAAGAATTTGTTTAAATACAAAACCTCAAGCTAACTATTTAAAACGATATTCGATTAATAATAACATCTCAGAAGACCATATTTTATCTTCTGCTAGTTCAAGTAATAGCATAAACGATGATATAAAATCGAAGGAAATGTTACTCAAAAAAGTTTAAAACTAGACATTATTATTACCATCCATTACCCCCTAAAAGAGTGCAATTATTTTTTCTTAATAATGATTAGATAGATTGGAAAAATATATGCTTTTGAAGTGTCAATTTTTTGTAAAATAGTCTCTTACAAAAGCAATTTGCTGATTTTCAGTCAAGTGGTCGGCACTTTCTATGGTAATTTTAACCTGATCATAATGATGGTCTTCTTTTAATAAATTGTGAAGTTCAGCTTTTGCATTAGTTGGACCAAAAAGAACAACCTCATCATAATCCTTGATTACATCCGCCACTTTTTTATAAAATTCACCTTGCTTTTGTTTCTCCTTATTATGAATGGTATTTTCACTACTGCTTGCAACCGTATTTTTATCTTCTTGCGTAAGCGTAATACCTTCATTATCAATAGGAGTTGAATGTTTTGAATACTCAATAAACTGAGCAACAGAATGATCCATCCAGATACCTAAATATTTTTTATCAGTCATTACATTTCTATTAAGATGTAAATTAGTTTTTACAACATGACAAAGTTGTGATTATATGAATGGAAAAGTATTACATAATTTGGGAAAAGACTTATATCATTCACATATTCTTAAGTTATAATTGTTTTTTTCTAAGGGTTAATTTTGCTTTAATGGCTTTTTTACCCATTAAGTTGGCAAGATTATAATTTATGTAATTATTTGTTTATCAGATACTTGCAATTAGTTTTCAGTCATTTTTTTTGCATAAGGTCATGTTTTTATTAGATTTTCGAGCCATCGTGTTCCTAAATTCAGAGACAGAATTCT
>JANXRS010000167.1 GCA_025356745.1 Arcicella sp. | reverse complement strand
AGAATTCTGTCTCTGAATTTAGGAACACGATGGCTCGAAAATCTAATAAAAACATGACCTTATGCAAAAAAAATGACTGAAAACTAATTGCAAGTATCTGATAAACAAATAATTACATAAATTGTAATCTTGCCAATTTAAACTGTGAAGCAAACCTACCACCCCCCCACCAAAAAAATAAAAATCCCACCGAAAATCAACCAAAAATCTTATTATTCGGTAAAATCCAAAATTAAACCCTCGTATAAACCGTCCTATTTTGTCCATCCTTACGTGCCAGCATCGCTTGTCGGCGTTGAATGGGTTTGTATGATATGTGAACCCATGAACTAAATTCATCAATCACTTGATCATAAGGCAGGCTTGAATTTCTTATTAAATCGAATAATTCGGATGGCGTGATGCCTTCTACGTTGATGTCGGCGGCTTCGCCTTTCTTGTGTTGGCTCGTGGACGAACCGCTAACGAGTGAATTGACGGTTGAATTCCTAAACCCTGATTGAATATTGATGGATTTATTTACTAAGGTTCGTAATGGCTCTAAAACATTCACACATAAATCCGTGAGTGCCTTCATCTGGCGGGCATCGGCTTTGTTGCTGATTCCGTGTCGGATGGCAGTTTGACTGCGTTCCATTTCTTGGAGGGTGAAATGTGGGGAGAGGTTCATAGTCAATAGGTTTAATAGTTTCAAAATTTTAAGTTCTACTCGGACTCGCTGCCAACAATCCCGCCAATGCTCCAATGGTGGCTGAACCTATCGCCGTTAGAATGGTTGGGACGTTTTTATCTTCTATTCCAGTTCCGAAATATGGCAGGTAGATTTATTCTAAATCTCGCCAGAATAGAAATATTACATAAGGAAATTTTGATTCAACCTTAACAAGATTATTTCTTATCTGAAGTAATGACTTTTGCTTTTCCTTTTTTCTTAACTTTTTCTACAAATTTCAAATCTTCTTTTTTTTCTTCTCCTCTTTCTTCCAAAAACTGATTTAGTCTCAATTCAGCTTTATTTTCTGGTTCATTTGGTCTTCCACTTTTCATTATAATTTAATTTTAAGGTTTAATTTTATAAATTAAAACGATGTGGTTTCCAGATTATTACTGGGTGGAATGAATTACACTTATTCAGAAAAAAATCACTGATATAATTAAATTTTTACTTCAAATATATCAGTGAAAATTTAAAACGTTGGTGCTACTCCTGCACTCGTTCCGCCAGAGTTCATATCATTAAATGGATTATTTAATGATAATTCTGAAGGGTTTTCATTTGAATGTGTCTCATTTGATGCAAAGCTGGGGCCTCCAGCATCTATAGCATCAACAGCCGATACTGCGGTGTTTGCCATATCGGTATTCTTGGCATCTTGCATCACCACTGAGGGTTGATTACTCTGATTGTCAATTTCAATTATTATTCGCATATCCTTTTGAATTAATAAAGTTGCTAAAATTAGTTCATGATGGCAAAACGCCCTTCAAAATCAATGTTTGTATTCGTTAAATTTTTCACACTTATCCAATAGGTACATTGCGTTGCGTTTGAACGTTCTACATTTACTGTCCATTCCAATTCTGGTGCACCATTTCGGGGTGTCAAAGGCATCATATACCAGATCATGTGTTGAGCTGGATTCCATCCCCAAGTAAACCAACTACGTGTTTGATTGGGCGTTAATGCTCCTGTAAATTGAGTTCCTGTTGTCATAATCGTTGTTTTTAAAGGTTTTTAATTGTCAGTTATTTCATCAGTATTTTTTAATAAAAACTAAGTATTGCGTATCTGCCTTCAAAATTCACCATGCTATTGGTGAGATTTTTTACTTCAATCCAATAGGTTACATATTCAGCATTAGCTCTTTCTACTTTCACTTTCCAAGTAATTTCGGGGGCTCCTGGGGCAAATGTTGTGGGCATTACAGTCCATACCATGTGCCAAGTTGAGGGCCAATTGAACGTAAACCACGTTTGGGTTTGAAAAGGATTAAGAACGCCATCCCATTGCTTGGCACATATTGGATTGGTAAGCCAACCATCCACTGGAATTTCCCATACACCTCTGTTTCGTAGGGCAACTCTTAAAACTCTTGCATGGGGGTGATAGACCAAATCATACGCCAAGGCATTTGGTAAACTATTGGCAAAAGCCGTCCAT
The DNA here is from genome assembly GCA_025356745.1 of Arcicella sp. Taxonomy (GTDB): domain Bacteria; phylum Bacteroidota; class Bacteroidia; order Cytophagales; family Spirosomataceae; genus Arcicella. The sequence continues at coordinate 24,979 of JANXRS010000167.1, read as the reverse complement.
GTAGCTCCAGCATCAAAACTTTGGTAAACCCCCACATCTGCACTTACCCAAATACGGTTAGCGTTTCCAGGATGTACTTCAATTGAACTAATCGGAAGATTTGGTAAACCTACACTACAGTTCACCCAAGCGGTTCCTCCGTTATCACTGCGAAAACAGCGATTGCCACCCGTACTTGTCGAAGTTGCCCATATACGGTTTACATTATTAGGATCCACAAATAAATCACTAATAAAAGCACCAGCTCTTGGACTTGTAAGTGCGGTTGCCGCTCCCCAAGCAGCACCATTCCAATTGATTCTGTAAATATTTCCCGAGGTTGTTCCTACGTAAACGGCATTGGCAGTCGGTATGTACATGGCACTTCCTACGTTTCCTGCGGGTAAAGCTATTTCATTCCAATTTGTACCACGATTGCGACTGATGAAAACACTCTGTCCAGCCTGTGCAACCACATCATTATTAACTTCCATGGGTGGATAAAACAAAGCTCCATATCCATTAGGAACATTCGGACCAATCCATCCCCAATTTGTTGCTTTATTGGTACTTCTTTCCATACCCATACCATAGAATGTATGATAACAAGTATCAGGGAGGGTACGATTTACTCCACAATCACCTCCATCACCATCTTGCACGTGTTCCCATTGTGCATTACCTGTATAACGAATCGTACCATTATCCTGCGTACCAGCAATTAACCAACGGCTTCGCCCAAAATCTTGTGCCATATATTCTATTTCAGTAATACCTAATCCTGCGTTTAATGATACCCAATTTATCCCTCTATTAGCACTAAAAAATAATCCTCCATCATTTCCTACAAAAATATTGTTTGCATTATTTGGGTCAATGGCAATAGCGTGTTGGTCTGGATGAATATCGTCTCCAGCTTTGTTGCTTATCATTACCCACGTCCAAGTACCACCAGCGGCAGTACCCCGATACGCTTCAATTGCTCCTAAATATATTTGATTTGGATTATCGGGACTTATGTCCAAGAACCAGTCATACCATGCTTGATTAATGTTCAATCCTGCGGGTGGAGCAACGGCAACAAAAGCACCACCTGCCGTTGTTTTTTGCCATAAAAGTGCTACATTACCACCTGCTGCAACTCCAAAAGCATACGCAACATTGGGCGATGACCTTGAAATTGCCACTGCAAGCCTATTGAAATTTGCAGGACCACCAGGCAGATTTACCCTCGTATAGGTAGTCCCTCCGTTAGTGCTTCTTTGTAATCCATCACTGCACGCCGCAAACACTTCTGCTGCTGCACCACCTGCAGGAGCTGTGGCAATATCCCAACACCTTGACGCTCTACGATTAGTCCAAGATGCACCCCCATCTGAGCTTTCATAAACACCCCAACTTGTACCAGCCAATAAATGATTTCCATTGGCTCTATCAACGACTAAATCGTAAAATCCTTGACCCACAAAAGGTGCGGCGCAGTGCATTGCCCAACTTGAGCCACCATTAGTACTCCGCATGAGTCCCGCCCCTAAACCCGCATAAAAGTTTCCTTCGCCCGTACCACAATAAACGATTGAAGGATTTGTAGGATTAAAAGCAATGGCTCCTGTGGTGAGTGTGGGCATATAATCAGTACGAGGAACCCAATTTGCTCCACGATTAAAAGTCTCCCAAACGCCACCACTGGCCGCTCCAACCAATACGTGGTTACTATTGTTGGAGTCAACCGCAATCGTAGAAATACGTCCACTTACCACTACACGGCTATCACCATACGTTTGCCCATTTGTCATACTTGTAGGTCCGAGAAAACGCCACTGGGGTCCGAATGCCGTTGGTGGACTCATATCGGGAGCCGCTACTTCAGGATTCATCATAGCCATTTCAGGGACATTCCCGTCAGCACTCATCATCATAGGTGATGGCGAAACTGAAAGAGCCATACTGGCATCTACTAATGCCTGTGCATAATCTTCCATTTTGGAAGAATCCGCTGATTCAGTACTTTTTTCAGTAGTACTTTTGTTTTTGCTCTTGTTCTTCGGCTTATCTTCATCCGACTCTAAGTCCTGAATTCCCAATAAATCCTCTGGTAAATCCCTTTCTTGGGCAAATAATATCAGTCTGGCTAATGCTTTCCCTCCAAGGGGTTTTTCATTAGGATTTGTAGTGCCTATGTTAGTAAAAGGCTCTTCAATGGTTTCTTTTATTCCTTTCATGAGACAAAATGTTGTGTTTTTTTTAAAAAAAATCAATACAAACGGCGTTAATTTCGACGTATTCCATTAAGCAATTCCATGTTTTCGGGCAATAGATAACCTTTCAGGAAATAAATTATTTCGAGAGAATTTTGCGACAAAAAGATTGAATACTTATTAAAATTGAAGATTAGAAAAGCTACTTTTTAGTGATTTTATGAATCACAAAACTGACCATGTACCAAGTTAAAAGAAACGCCAGCGTTTCAAATGTAAAGCTTCCGAATTTAAACAACATTTCAGAAACAAATAGCGAAATAAGAAATGAGGGGACTTCAACTGATAATTGTTCCGTTGAAATCAATTTTAAAAATTGATACATAATTATCTAATTTAAATGTTGCTTAATTTTCTACGTTTATTTGATAATTAGCTGATTAGTATATTATAAATATTTAATGTTGAATATTCGTTGAGATAAAATTACGACTCTTATTAATAAATTTTAATACCATTAAATAAATAATACAATTTAATAGTAGAATATCAATAGGATAATTAGATATTTTTTTGCTTTTAAAGGATACTGTTTTAAAATATTTTTAATTACAAATTAAACGTAACAAAAAAGCCAATCCGTTTCCAGATTGGCTTTCATTATTTATCAAATCTTTTATTTTACGGTAGTTTGGCTTATTCTACACTCGCCAAAATATTATCAAACTTCAAATTTCCATTATTGCCCAATTCCATCATTACTATTGAATCTTTACCTTCATGGCTGATAAATCCCTCCGTCCCAGTGGTTGAATCTCCACTTACGAAAGCAAAAATTTGAACAGTTTTATTCGCAATTAATTGATAATTATTAAGTACTTAGATAAATTAAGTTAGCATAATACTCATGGCATGACTGATTACAATTTGTTCAGTATCAATGATTTATGAGTAAATATATCCCAGCACTTAAGATACTTGTATTGCTTTCGTAAGTTGTCTGAAGTGGGCGTTCCCGTGGAAAACCAGCCACGGAAGAAAATTTCCGTATAAGTTACCATTGAACCTTATTCATTAAACTTTCATTCTATTCGATAAAATCCCTTACTTCCGCCAACCGCCACCCAAAGATTTATAAAGCCCAATAACAGAACTATATTGTCGTTTTTTCAAATTTATTAATTCAATTTGTGACTGCAAAGCATTTTTTTGAGCGGTAATTACTTCTAAATACGTTGCTCGTCCAGACCTAAACAATTCGGAAGAAATCGTAATGGATTCTCTTAAAACATCTACTTCTTGGCTTTTCAACTCATACATTTCGTTCGTATTTTGAATCAAATTTAGTTGATTATAAACCTCCGTAAAACTATTCACCACTACTTTTTGATAATTGATGTAAGCCATTTTTTGGTCGGCTTTTGATGCCATCAAATCGGAAATAATTTGTCGGCGGTTTGCTAAAGGTGCTGTCAATCCCCCAAAAGTATTGAAGGCTAATGAGGCGGGATTTAATAATAAAAGTGCCTTAAACGATTGAAAACCAATTCCTCCCGTGAGATTTAGGGAGGGATAAAATGCAGTTTTTGCCGTAAAAAGATTAGCCTTCGTTGCCAATAATTGAAATTCGGCTTGTTTAATATCAGGTCTATTTTCGAGTATATGTGAGGGTATTCCTACTGCTAATTTCGGTGGAATTACTTTCGACCAAGCTACTTTTGAACGAGAAACATTTTGGGGATAACGCCCCACCAAGAAGTTAATGACACTTTCCACTTCAATAATTTGCTGTTTTACTTCAATTTTAAGAGATTTAGAACTCAATAATTGTGCATTTAAGAGGTTTACCGCAAGCTGATTTGCTTGACCTGCTTGTTTTAAAACACTGGTAATTTCAACGGCTCTTTCCTGCAAAATAATGTTTTCTTCCAGAATATCTAACTCATTATCCAAAATCAATAATTCATAATAAGCAGAGGCTATTTGAGCAACTAATTCACTGACTACCAAATTTTTACCTGCTTCACTCGACAATAATTTTGCTGCCGCCGATGCTTTCTGACTCTTTAATTTTCCCCAAATATCAATCTCCCATGATGATTGAACACCCATGTAATAATCAGGAATAATTGCGTCAGGAATCTGTTGTTTTCTATCAGTATTGGTGGAAAATCGGGTATCATAGTTACCCACTCCATCAACGGTATAATTCCCAAATTTTCGTTGCCCCATAACCACGTTCCCCGTTAAATCTGGCTTGCCAAGTCCTTGCGTAAACCGAACGCCAGCACGAGCCATTTCGATTTTTTGCAGGGTTATTTGTAGGTCAAAGTTATTATTGAGAGACGTATCAATTAGAGCAACCAAAGCTGAATCTGAAAAAAATGCTTTAATTGTGGGTAATTCAAAGGTAATGGAATCGGTTTTTGTCCTAAAACTTTGTGGCATCGCCAACATTGGGCGATTTTGTGGTATTTCTTGTTTGATTTTACACGAACCTAATGAGACAATAGTGATAATGAAATAAAATATTTTATACTTCGACATACGCTTCTTCGATATTTTTTTTAGTTTTTTTCTTACGTTTTACCATGCCAATTCCTGCAAAAATGACGTATAATCCTGGAATGACAATTACGCCAAACAGCGTTCCAAAAAGCATTCCTCCTGCGGCGGCCGTACCGATAGTTTTGTTCCCAATAGCACCTGCCCCAGAGGCAAACATTAGGGGAATAAGTCCCGCAATGAAGGCAAAAGAGGTCATTAAAATTGGACGAAAACGTGCTACTGCTCCACCCACGGCGGCTTTTAATAGCGTTTTTCCTTGTTTTTGTTGAAGGACGGCAAACTCCACAATCAAAATAGCATTTTTACCTAATAAACCAATGAGCATTACCATGGCTACTTGAGCATAAATATTATTTTCCAAACCAAATAAATACAAGAAAAATAATGACCCAAAAATTCCGATTGGTAATGATAAAATTACGACCAAAGGCAAAAGAAAACTCTCATATTGTGCCGAAAGCAATAGATAAACAAACAATAAACAAATTAAGAAAACCGAGGCTACTTGGTTACCCGAAAGCACTTCTTCTCGGGTCATTCCTGACCATTCATACGCATATCCACGGGGCAATTCAGTTTTAGCAACTTCCTCGATGGCTCTGATAGCATCACCCGAACTGTACCCTTTGGCGGCTTCACCATTAAGCATTGCCGATACATACATATTATAACGGGTTAATTGTTCTGGACCATAAACACGCTCGATACGGCTAAAGATGGAGTAAGGCACCATTTCACCACTTTTATTTTTAATACGCAACTTCATAATATCTTCTGGCAGGGCTCGATATTTGGGGTCAGCCTGAACCATGACTTTATACATTTGTCCGTACAGAATAAAATTAGTTGCGTAAAAACTTCCAATTAATGACTGTAAATTACCCATGGCTGCATCCACTGAAATCCCTTTTTTTGCCGCCATATCTTGATCCATGTGAATCATGTATTGCGGAAAGTTGGGATTAAAACTCGAAAAAGCATTTTTAATTTCAGGGCGTTTCTTTAGAGATTCAATAAATTTATTGGCAACCTCAGCGGTTTTTTGGAGATTTCCAGAACCTGTTTTATCCAATAATCGTACTTCAAAACCACTAGCATTCCCAAACCCAGGAACGGCAGGCGGTGGAAAAAACTGAATTTCTGCATCTTTAATATGCTTGGTTTTTTCGGTTAATTGCGTAATTATATTATCGGCGGTTGCTTTTCGATTATCCCAAGATTTAAGATTAATGGTACTCATTCCAAAGGAAGCCCCAACACCATCAGTCATCATACTAAAACCCGATAAACTCGAAATTGACTCGACCTCGGTCATTTTTTGAGCTATTTTATCAATTTCATTCATTACCTCTTCGGTGCGTTCGAGGGTTGCTCCAACGGGAGTTGTTACGTTGGCATAAACCGTTCCTTGGTCTTCCGTGGGAATAAAACTGGTAGGTAAAACGCTTCCAACGCCCCAAGTAGCCACGCAGAAGGCAATCAATATGCCAAAAGTTACCATTCTACGATTAGCAATAACTCGCAATAAACCCCCATAACGAGCGGAAAGTTTATCGTAAGCTTGATTGAATTTAGCAAAAAAACGGGTTAATAAATTCTGTTTCCTAACTTCCAAATGAGGATTCTTGAGCATAATTGCACACAAAGCGGGCGTTAGCGTAAGGGCATTTACACCAGAAATAACGATTGCAATGGCCATCGTGACGGAGAATTGTCGATAAAATACGCCAACGGGCCCTGATAAAAATGCCACGGGAACGAACACCGCCGACATTACCAACGTTATGGCAATGATTGCTCCACTGATTTCTTGCATGGCTTCAATGGTAGCTTCTCGGGCTTGCAAGTGTTTTTCTTCCATTTTGGCGTGAACAGCCTCAACGACCACAATGGCATTATCAACCACAATTCCAATCGCCAAAACCAACGCAAAAAGTGTAAGCAGATTAATGGAAAAACCAAATAATTGCATAAAAGCAAACGTACCAATCAAAGAAACGGGAACGGCTAAAACAGGAATAACCGTTGAACGAAAATCTTGCAGGAATATAAACACCACGAGAGCCACTAAAATAAAAGCCTCGATGAGCGTTTTGATAACTTCATGAATGGACGCATCCAAAAACCTTGATACGTCATAACTCACGGTATAGGTCATTCCTGGGGGAAAGGTGGTAGATTTTAGGAATTCTAAACGGTCTTTAATCGTCTGAATTACTTCGCTGGCATTTGAACCCGGGCGTTGCTTCAACACAATTGCAGCCGATGGTTTCCCATTTTCTTTCGAGAGTACGTCGTAATCCAAAGAACCAAATTCCAAATCTGCCACATCTTTCAACCGCAACATTTCGCCACTTTCAGTAACTTTAATTACCACATTTTCATACTGTTCTTTACGGGTCATTTTTCCAGTATATCGCAAAACATACTGCAAAGATTGTGCCTGTCGTCCCGAACTTTCCCCCACTTTACCCGGAGCGGCTTCAACGTTTTGTTCTTTCAAGGCTTTGATAATATCATCGGCAGAAATTTGATAAGCATCCATTCGAGCAGGTTTTAACCACACTCGCATAGCATATTCTCGAGAACCCATAATATCGGCAAAACCAACGCCATCAATCCTTTTGAGTTCGGCTAAAACATTGATATCGGCAAAATTATAGATAAATTTTTCATCAACGGTGGGGTCTTCACTAATCAAATTAATGTACATTAGCATACTATTGACCTCTTTTTCAGTAGAAACTCCCGCTTTAATAACTTCTTCGGGCAGTTCATCCAATACCGTAGTTACTCTGTTCTGCACATTTACCGCTGCCACGTCGGGGTTAGTACCAACTTCAAAATATACTTGAATAATACTGGTTCCATCATTTCCCGAAACCGAAGTCATGTAGGTCATTCCTGGCACTCCGTTTATGGCTCTTTCAAGTGGAGTTACCACGGCTTTAGCACAAACTTCGGCATTTGCCCCCGTATATTTTGTGGTTACTGAAACCGCAGGAGGGGCAATGTCTGGATACTGAGTTATGGGCAGGCCAACCATTGCTAAAACGCCCAAAAGCAAAATAAATATGGAAATGACCAATGATAAAACGGGTCGATTTATAAAGTTAGTAAACATGATTAAGCTATTTATTTGGGTGTGTTAACGAAGGTTAAATCTTTTGAAATTGTGCTCATTTCCACAAATTTCGGTTTCACGGTCATTCCATCTTTAATATTTTGGATACCTTCGTAGATAATCTTATCATTTATATCCAAGCCCGAATCAACAATATAAAAATGTTGCATTCGATGGGTAGAAACAATGGCTCTGGATTTAACCTGATTTTTATTATCAATTATATACACGTACATTCGGTCTTGAATTTCAAAAGTGGCTTTTTGAGGAATAATCAAAGCATTTTCATACTTTTTCAGTAATCTAACCTTTCCACTCGCTCCGTGTTTCAGTATTTTTTCTGGATTATTAAACCTTGCTCTGAAAGCGATATTCCCTGTACTTTGGTCAATTTCTCCCTCAGTTGTCTCGACTTTCCCCTTAAATGGATGCTCTTTCCCATTCGCTAAAATAAGCGTTACGTTGTTAGACTGTTGAGTATTTTCTTTAATATTAGCATTATAATTGAGATATTCTTTTTCAGAAACATCGAAGTACGCAAAGACTTCTCCATTATTAGAGATATTGGTTAAAAGTGTACCGTCTTCGGTCAGAGAGCCAATTTTATTAGGAATTCTGTTAATAATTCCATTGAAAGGAGCTTTAATCAACGTATATTTTAGTTGAATTTTGCAGAATGACTCGTTTGATTGTGCCTCTTCAACTTTAGCTTTCATCATATCAACTTTATTTTTTGCGGCCTCTAATTCGGTATTTGAAACAACGTTTTTCTCTACCAGTCTTTTTGTGTTGAACAATTCAATTTCCGATGCTTTAAGCTCAGTAATGGTGCTTCTGAGAATAGCTCCCGCTTTGGTCACGTGTTCATTCAGTTCTTGATTATCAATCCGAAAAAGAATTTGTCCTTGTTTAACATATTTGCCTTCATCGACGTAAATTTTATCTAAATAACCCTTAATTCTAGCTCGAATTTCTACATTCTGTACTGCATTAATTTCTGCTACGTAATCAGTATATAAGGTAGTATCAATCACAATGGGCGAGGTTACTGGAAAAGTTTCTACAACTTTTTTTTCTTCTTTCGCTTGAATAGTACATGATAGCAAAATAGAAACCATCAACATACTTAATAATAAATGTTTCATAAATTTTCTTTTGTAATAAAATTGGAGTTTCGATAAGTTTATTGAGTAAATACCAATTTCTTGTAATTAATAAATGGCTATAAAATTTAGTATATAAAATCGGACAAGTAACCTACAATCATTTTGTTCTGAGATATTTATCCAGAAAATGATTGATACAGTTATTTAAGTGAGGAAGAAATAAGAAAAAAATTCAGGGAGGAGGGGAATTGTGTTTCAGGTAAGTAGTATAAGCAATGAAAAGAAACTGAACTGGTGGCTGAGTAGTAGATTTAAAGGGAAAAGTAAAACGATTAAAATAATTGATTGCTTCAAATGGAATAACATCCACAAAATTTGAATCATAGACTGACTGATTATCTACATTTTCAAGCTCATTTTCAATCGTAAATTCAATATTTTTGGTCAATGAATTATAGAAAATAACTCCCCCACAAATTATTGGGACGGTTAATATTAAAAAGAAATATATTTTCTCTGTTATTTTTTTTTTCAGCAACCTAAACATCGTTTTAATTATTTTAAAAACAAATGTACTTTACTTTTTGCTTGAAAATTGATTAATTACCCTTAGAATAACCTTAGAATGCGACCAATCTTTCAATTGTTTCGATGACAGTATCCTCTTCGAATTGATTTAATAAGGGTTTTACTGTAAATATTATTGGCTTATTCTCAAAAAAGTCAACCTGCAAGCAGATTGACTTTCCAATATTCATACAATTATGTTCATTTACGTTAAAGGAACGTTTGTTACAACATTCTCAAACTGTAAATTTCCATCGTCTCCCACTTCCATCATCACCACCGAATCCTTCGTAATATAATTACCCAAAATCTGTTTTGATAATTCGTTCAAAATACGTTTTTGCATAACCCTTTTTAGTGGTCTTGCTCCCATCGTGGGTTCATATCCTTCATTGGCAATGTGCAGAAGAGCTTCCTCTGAAGCTTCCAAAAGAATTCCTTGTTCTTTCAAACGGTTTTGAATCTGCCGAAATTGAATCTGAACAATTTGTCTTAAATTATCCTTCGACAAAGGCTCAAACATCACAATTTCATCCACACGATTCAAAAATTCTGGACGAACCACTTGTTTCAGCAAAGTCATTACTTCTTCTTTCGCCTTTTCCATCACAATGTGGTTATTCCAACCTTCCATCTCACCCATTTTTTCTTGAATAATGTGGCTACCAATGTTGGAAGTCATGATAATAATGGTGTTCTTAAAATTCGCAATTCTACCTTTATTATCGGTTAATCGTCCATCATCTAAAACCTGCAAAAGTATATTCCAAACATCGGGATGAGCTTTTTCAATTTCATCCAAAAGAATTACTGAATACGGTTTTCTACGGACTGCTTCGGTCAATTGTCCCCCTTCGTCATAACCTACGTAGCCTGGAGGCGAGCCAATCATACGGCTCACCGCATGGCGTTCTTGGTATTCCGACATATCAATTCTGACCATCGCATTTTCATCATTGAACAAATAATCCGCCAATGCTTTTGCCAATTCCGTTTTACCCACACCCGTTGTTCCCAAGAAAATAAACGAGCCAATCGGACGTTTCGGGTCTTGCATTCCCGCCCGTGAACGACGAACTGCATCAGAAATGGCTTCAATTGCTTCACTTTGTCCAGCCACTCGTAAGCCCAATTCATATTCCATGTGTAAAAGCTTTTCCTGTTCGGCTCGCATCATTTTTGATACGGGAATTCCCGTCCATTTTGCCACAATTTCCGCAATATTTTCAGCCGTTACTTCTTCCTGCAACATGGAGGTTTCCTGTTCAATACTGGTTGTTTGTGCTTTGGCAAGTCGGGCTTGGGCTTCCACTAATTTACCATAACGAATCTCCGCTACTTTACCATAATCTCCCGCTCGCTCGGCTTGTTCTGCTTCTAATTTGAGTTTATCAATATTTTCTTTTTCAATGCGTACACCATTCAAAACGTCTTTTTCCCCCTGCCATTTCGCCATCAAGCCAGTTTTTTTATCCGTTAATTCTGCTAATTCACGAGTAATAATAGTTTCTCTTTCAACATTATTTTCTCTTCTAATAGCCTCTCTCTCAATTTCTAATTGCATGATTTTTCTTTGTAAATCATCAATTTCTTCGGGAACAGAATCTATTTCCATCCGCATTTTTGCCGCTGCTTCGTCCATTAAATCAATGGCTTTATCGGGCAAAAAACGGTCAGATATGTACCGATTAGAGAGTTCGACGGCAGCAATTACCGCATCATCTTGAATTCGTACACCGTGGTGTAATTCATATTTTTCTTTAATCCCTCTTAAAATTGAAATCGCATCGGTTTCGTCAGGTTCGTCCACAATGACCATTTGGAAACGTCTTTCTAAAGCCTTATCTTTTTCAATATATTTTTGGTATTCTTTCAAAGTGGTTGCCCCGATAGCGTGCAATTCTCCACGAGCCAAAGCGGGTTTCAATAAATTGGCGGCATCCATCGCAGATTCTCCTCCACCACCTGCCCCAATGAGCGTATGAATCTCATCAATAAACAAAACAATATCACCTTCCGAATCCGTAACTTCCTTAATAACAGCCTTTAAGCGTTCCTCAAACTCACCTTTATATTTTGCTCCGGCAATCAAAAGTCCTAAATCTAAGGTATAAATGGTTTTAGATTTTAGGTTTTCAGGAACATCTCCCATCACAATTCTTTGGGCGAGTCCTTCCACAATAGCGGTTTTACCAACGCCAGGTTCACCGACTAACATCGGATTATTTTTGGTTCTACGGGAAAGAATCTGTAGAACCCTCCTAATTTCTTCATCTCGCCCAATCACAGGGTCAATTTTCCCAGTTTTAGCGAGTTCATTCAAATTGATGGCGTAGCGTTCCAACGAACGATAGGTCGCTTCTGCATTTTGGTCTTTCACGGTTGTGTTCCCTCTTAATTCTTTTATCGTTTCTTTAACTAATTTCTCTTTAAATCCATTGTCTTTCAATAAGTTAGCTACTAAATCTTTGCCTAATGAAAGGGCTAAAATCATCAATTCAACGGAAATATATTCATCCGAAAAGTCTTTCATTAGGCTTTCGGCTTTGGTCATGGCAGTGTGAGCATCATTGGAGAAATAAGGCTGCCCTCCACCCGAAACTTTGGGATAAGCATTCACCAAATCTTCTAATTTAGGCAGAAAAACCGCTTGATTTACGCCCAATTTTTTCATTAAAAACTGCGTAGTACTCGGTTCCTCTTCAATAATAGCTTTTAGCAAATGTCCCGTTTCAATGGCTTGCTGACCATTAGAAGAGGCAATTGAAGCTGCTTGCTGAATTACCTCCTGTGTTTTTGTTGTATATTTCATGTTTTCATAGAAGAAGGGAGGAATGAAAGAATGAAGGATTAATCTATTTTTCCATTTTTTCTATTTCCCTTTCTCACCTTATAGTTCAATATCTACGCCACACCAATTTTTCGGAAATAATGTCCTATAAATGAGTAATTTACGGAGTAAATCATGCCAAAATGACTTAAACTTTATAGATTAGGTTGATATAAAAAGGCTAATTATTGAATTGGTTAGCCCTCATACAAACTTCATTTTCTTTTTCTTTTGCCAGGTACTCTCATTAATATGCCCTTCAAGAACTTACCTTAACTATTTCCTTCGCCATAAATTGATGAAATTATTTAACAATTAATTTTATAAAAAAGTCATGAAGAAAGTGAGTAACTATATGGTTATAAAAAACAGCTCCCCGAAAAATTCAGGAAGCTGTCTGCTATTCACCTAACCACTAAAATAGTTTATCTTTAAAAAAGCCCATTCCGAACGTCGGTTGTCTAAATACCCTTTAAAAGATCAAGGCTTTTTTTGATTTTTTGTTTAAAACTCCGAAACTGCTGTTGAAATTCTGTTTTACGTCTTCTCGAAATTTCAATTCGCTGTCCCGTTTGCATGATTACCGAAACATCGCCCGATAAATCCACTTCTTTCAAATAATTGAGGTTAATGAGGTAAGACTTTCTGATTCTTGCAAAGTCATTTTGTTGGAATAAATTGCAAAATTCTTTTAATGTTTTAGAAAGTAAAATTTTCTTTCCATTACTTAAATGTACATACGTGTAATTTCCTTCTCCTTCCAACATCATTATATCCCGAATGAAAATTGAAGTTTTCTTTCTATCAGTATAAATAACTGATTGAAGGTTATTAATTAAGTTAGCGGATGGATAAGCGTAATTTTGCACTAATGTGTTCATAATTTAATTAGAGATAAGACGGGTGAAGATTGTTCACTTGAACAATACAAAGTAACACAATATACACTTCTTATTTTAGCGTAGAAATACCTAATTTAAAAAACGGGTAATTATACATTTTAACTTTTAAAACTAAACCCTTTCGATGAAAGATTTGTCGTAGAAGTGAAAATTTCGATAACATTTTTAACTAAAAATTTTCAAAAAAATACAATGTGAATACTTATTGTAAAATTGGGTAAAATGATAGTAAGGTGTATTATATAATAATTTGATTTGTTTATATAATTCCCATCTTTTAGGATTTAGTACAATTAATTATGGGAATGTATAAGTAATGGGACATATTTACTCATGGCATGACTTAACTCATAAATCATTGATACTGAACAAATTGTAATCAGTCATGCCATGAGTATTATGCTAACTTAATTTATCTAAGTACTTATATATTTAATTTAAATGTATAAAATACCTATATGAGGCTATTCATTTTCAAGAAAAATAACTTAACTATATATCTATTATTATTTAAGATTCTGAGCAAAAATTAGGCTCTTTTTGTTTATCAAGCCGTTTGTGGGTAATTTTACAAAATAATCGCAATCAATTAAAATGATACTTTCAGAACAAGAAATGCTTCGCCGACAAAAACGGGAAGATTTAATAAAATTGGGTATTGATCCCTACCCTGCCGAAATGTTTGATGTAAATGTTACGGCTGAGGATATACATAAGAACTATGAAAATAATAAATTAGCCTATAAAGTTATTTCCATTGCAGGACGTTTAATGTCTTTCCGCATCATGGGAAGTGCTTCTTTTGCGGAATTACAGGACTCAACAGGACGTATTCAGGTATATTTTCGTCGTGATGACTTGTGTCCAGACGAAGATAAAACGCTCTACAACACCGTCTTCAAAAAACTCCTAGATATCGGTGATATTATCGGAATAAAAGGTTTTGTTTTCACAACCCAAACGGGCGAAATTTCTATCCACGTAACGGAATTCAAGATTTTGAATAAATCTTTGAAACCGCTTCCTGTTGTAAAAAGAGATGATGATGGCAATATCTATGATGGATTTACCGACCCAGAAATGCGTTATCGTCAGCGATATGTTGATTTAATTGTTAATCCAGAAGTCAAAGATATTTTCTTGAAACGTGCCAGAATTGTTACTACAATGCGGTCAATGTTTGATGCAAAAGGTTGGTTGGAAGTGGAAACACCCATTCTGCAATCTATCCACGGTGGTGCATCAGCACGTCCATTCGAGACACATCATAATACCTTAGATATGCCTTTATTTATGCGTATCGCCAACGAATTATACTTAAAAAGACTTATTGTAGGAGGCTTTGATGGCGTTTATGAATTTGGTAAAATGTTCAGAAATGAAGGCATGGACAGAACTCACAACCCTGAATACACTGCTTTGGAATTCTACGTAGCTTACAAAGACTACAATTGGATGATGACTTTCACCGAAGAAATTTTTGAGAAAGTAGCCTTAGCGACTAACGGACAAACGAAAATCAAAGTTGGTGAAAATGAAATTGAATTTGGTGGAAAATTTACCAAATTGAGTATCGCAGAAGCAATCGAAAAATATACTGGCGTAAATGTAGAAGGCATGGGTGAAGAAACGCTTCGTGGACATTGCAAATCTTGGGGAATTGAAGTGGATACCACCATGGGAACTGGTAAATTAATTGATGAAATATTTGGTGAAAAAGTAGAAGCAAACTTAATTCAGCCCACTTTTATCATTGACTATCCAGTAGAAATGTCTCCTTTGACTAAAAAACATCGTAGCAAACCAGGCTTAGTTGAACGTTTTGAATTATTTGTAAATGGAAAAGAAATTGCCAATGCCTATTCAGAATTAAACGACCCGATTGACCAACGTGAACGCTTTGAGGAGCAATTAAAATTAGCAGAACGTGGCGATGATGAAGCCATGGCGATAGATGAAGACTTTTTACGTTCGTTGGAATACGGAATGCCTCCAACCGCAGGAATTGGCATTGGCATTGATCGTTTGACGATGTTGATGACCAATCAAGTTTCGATTCAAGAGGTACTTTTCTTCCCACAAATGCGTCCAGAAAAGAAATCAGAAATGGCAACTGAGGCTGAATATCGAGCCATTGGTGTACCTTTAGAATGGATTCCAGTTCTACAAAAAATGGGCTTTATGACAATTCAGTCAATAAAAGAAGCCAATCCAAACAAAGTTTTTAATGATTTGGGAGGTATGCGTAAGAAATTAAAATTAGATATTTCAATTCCGCAAAAGGATGATGTAATGAAATGGTTTGAGATTTAAAATTTAGGGGTTAGAGAAAAGTGATAATGTTACAACTCCTAAAATTCAGGACATACCCTTTAATAAAAAATAAAAACCCAATCAATTAAATGATTGGGTTTTTTAATGACTATATGAAAAGAAATTAAGCTTTCTTTACATTCACAGCATTTAAGCCACGCTTTCCTTCTTGAACATCGAAAGAAACTGAATCGTTTTCACGAATTGTCATTCCAGATAATCCTGTTACGTGAACGAAGATTTCTTCTCCTGAATTGTCATCAACGATAAATCCAAAACCTTTTGATTCGTTGAAAAATTTAACTTTACCAGTTTGCATAAAAAAAATATAAAAATATTAAAAAATAAAAATTCTAAGTTATTAAAAATGAGTTAGTATACTCAATGAACATACACAGCTAATTAGGCTTTTTTTCGATAAATCGAAATAAATAATCGAACTATTAGGTTATGAATTTCACAAAACCAATATTATAAACAAACAATTCCTTTCTAATTAATTAAAACTATAAATTATAGTTTTTTTACATTGTCAGCATTTAAACCTCTTTTGCCATCAACGATGTCAAATGAAACTTTATCGTCTTGACGAATGTGTGTTCCCCCCAAAGCAGTTACATGAACAAAAATCTCTTGTCCAGACTCATCATCTAAGATAAATCCAAAACCTTTACTCTCATTAAAAAATTTTACTGTGCCTGTTTGCATGATAAAAAAATGTTAATTAAATTTTCACACTACGATTAGCAAAACGCTAATTTCGTTGTGAATTAACAGCACAAAAGTTGAAGATGTGATACGCTGAGTGTTTGATAATCAATGAGGAAGTGAATCTGAGGGGACTGACATACTCTTGAAAAAATACTAATTGTACTAAAAACCTATTACTTCTTAACTATTAATGCTCAAATGTAGGAATAATTTTCTATATTTCTACTTTTTTAATAATATATTTAAGTTATTTCATCAAATTAGTGGCATTTACTCAGTATTTTTTTGTATTTTTTTGATAATTTTACAAAAATTAAAGTTCTATTTATAAGAAATCTGATTTTGAAAGAAGTATAAAAACGTGTAATTTTGTTTCTTACAAATTCATCATCTCTTTAACTAATTAATTTCCATGAAAAAGTTAAAATATTTCGTTGAACATCATGTATTTGGGGTCTGTACCCGTTTAGGTGAGAAATTTGGAATTTCTACTGCCAGCATTCGTTTGTATTTTGTCTATTTATCTTTCATTACAATTGGTTCACCAATTGTAATATATTTGATTCTAGCATTCTGGATGAATATTCGCCGTTATCTTCGTCAGCAAAATAATCCTACGGTTTGGGAGTTTTAAGAATTATCAATTATGCCGATTCGGAATTGTTAATTCCCAAGCGTGTAAAATAATTGTTAATAAATTTAACTTACATTTCATCAAACCGCTCCTTTCCTTTTACAAAATATTGCCAAACTACATTGTGTGAAAACATGGGTTTTAAATCATCTCTTCTTTGTATTTTTTGACGCTTTTTGTGCCATTTATAGAAATGGACATAAAAATTAAAATGGGCTCTTACCACTGCCCAACAATCTTCCCAAGAATCAAAAAATAAAAATTTTACTCCAGCAATACCATCCAAAATCAATCGTGTCAATAATGTTCTGTATAAGCCTTTATCGGGATGATTTTTGTATAGCATCACTAATCCATTTCTAAAATTCAAGAACGTTTTATAGGGATTAGATTTTGGTAAAGTTCCTCCTCCTACGTGATAAACTTCGGATTCTCCACAAGCAAATATTTGATAACCAGCATGTTTCATTCGCCAACACAAATCTATTTCTTCCATGTGGGCAAAGAAATCACCATCGAAGCCTCCAATTTCATGGAAAATATCGGCTCGCACGAACATACACGCACCTGTTGCCCAAAAGACCTCCACATTGTCATTATACTGTTCTAAATCTTCTTCTAATGAAAGAAAAACTCTTCCTCTACAAAAAGGATACCCTAAACGGTCAATGTATCCACCCGCTGCCCCTGCGTATTCAAAATGTGTTTTTTCTTGGTATGATTTTATCTTAGGTTGACAAGCAGCAATATTTGGATTACTTTCCATTAAATCAATAACGGGTTTAATCCAATTTTCGGGAACTTCAACGTCAGAATTTAGAAGAATGTAATATTTATATTGATTCACTATTTGCTCTAAGGCTTCATTATATCCTTGTGCAAAACCATGATTTTCAAAGAGTTGAATAATCTTTACACTCGGAAAATCTGTTTTTAAAATAATAATAGAATTATCAGTAGAGGCATTATCAGCTACATAAATATCAGCGTGGGAAGAATGATTGATTACGGAAGGCAAAAAATCAGTCAAATATTTTTGACCATTGTAATTTAAAATGACTACTGCGGTTTTATTCATATTATTTAAAACAATGAGCAGATGAATTAATACAACCCATTCTATTCAAGGCAGATAATGATTTAGTTTGATTGGTTATTTTGAGACTGTAAAGTTAATTTGATTTTTTGGAAAACTAAACATCTCCTATTTGCTTTCGCATTATTTGAAGTTTTTGAGTAAATTAGCCTTCAAGTTATGAATAGTGAGTTATGAGTGAAAAATATAATTATGCTTATTGCTCTTAACTCATCATTACATAACTAATCATTTATAACTTGAAACTAAATGCCAGAAAATTCTATTTTTAGACGAAAATCTATTTCTAATGTTTTGAAACAAAGCGAAGACTCTCATGGTGAATCTGGACTTAGTAAAATACTGGGAGTCAGAGACTTAACTTCATTTGGCATTGCCGCAATTATTGGGGCAGGAATATTCAGCACCATTGGACGAGCTAGTTTTGATGGTGGACCTGCTGTTACATTGCTTTTCCTTTTCGTCTCTATTGCCTGTGTTTTTACCGCCCTTTGTTATGCACAATTTGCTTCAATGGTACCTGTTTCAGGCAGTGCCTATACTTATGGATACGTATCATTTGGTGAAATTTTTGCTTGGGTTATTGGTTGGGCTTTAATTTTGGAATATGCCGTTTCCAATATGGTAGTAGCCATTTCTTGGTCAGAATATTTTGTTTCCATGTTAAGAGGATTTGGTATAAATTTTCCCAATTTTCTAACTTTTGATTACGGAACGGCTCATAGAGCATTTTTATTAAGTCAGACCGAAAAATTGGTTGGTGGTGATATTGCTGCGGCACAGGCTTATGTAGATGCTCCATTGATTGGAGGCATACATTTCTTGATTGATTTACCAGCGGGAGTGATTACGATGTTAGTGACGGCATTGGTTTATGTAGGTGTAAAAGAATCTCGAAATGTGAGCAACTTTCTGGTAGCCTTAAAGTTATTAATTATTCTATTAGTAATTTGTGTTGGAGCCTTTTATGTTAAACCCGAGAACTGGACACCTTTTGCACCCAATGGTTCAAAGGGCGTTTTGCGAGGTGTTGCCTTAGTATTTTTCGCTTTTATTGGCTTCGATTCTATCTCTACAATGGCGGAAGAATGTAAAAATCCACAACGAGACTTGCCCCGTGCCATGATTTATTGTTTAGTTATTTGTGCAGTTTTATACGTGATGATTACGACTGTTTTGACAGGAATGGTTAATTATACAGAACTCAAAGTGGATGACCCATTGGCTTATGTTTTCCAAAAAGTAAATCTTGATTTTGTGGCTGGGGTTATTTCTGTATCAGCCGTTGTTGCCATTACGAGTGCTTTGTTAGTTTATCAGATGGGACAGCCAAGAATTTGGATGTCGATGAGTCGTGATGGATTACTTTGGAAACGTTTTTCTAAAATTCATCCAAAATTTAAAACGCCAAGTTTCTCAACCATTGTTACGGGTTTTTTAGTCGCTATTCCATCTATGTTTTTGGATATGGGTTTTGTGGCAGACTTAACAAGCGTTGGGACTTTCTTTGCTTTTATCGTGGTTTCTGGGGGTGTTTTATATTTAGATTTTAAAGGAATGTCGAAAGATGCAAAATTTAAAATTCCTTATTTGAACGGGCAGTATTTGGTTGGTGGATTGTTAATTATGACACTTGGTTTTGCCATTTATGACAATGATTTTATTTCAGAAATTAAGCTAAAACCTCTATTAGTAGTATTCTGGTCGGTTTGGGCAATGTTATCAGTGATGGCTTATCTACATAAATTTTCGATGGTACCCGTTTTAGGAATCTTGACTAATCTTTATTTAATGACAGAATTAGGCGTTATGAACTGGACAATTTTCTTAGTTTGGTTAGCGATTGGCTTGGTAATTTATTTCTCTTATGGATATAAACATAGTAAATTGGCGAATTGATTTTTTAACAGTTACATTGTAAAAGGATATAGTGTCAAGTCCGTTTACGATGCCATTATTGAAATTGTACATACCGTAATTTTGCTAAATAGTTATGTTATCAAGGAGTAACTGAGAAATTGGATTTGAGAGGAAAGTTGATGTAAGGGGTAGCTACGAAGTTAAGGTTAATGAATTATTAATTAGAATTTTTTTTTTAGAAAGGGATATCTTATTTGGTTATAACCATGAGATATCCCTTTTTTTATGTTTTTTCTAAAAAATATTCAACACAAATAGGGTAAAAAAGGATATATTTGAGGTTTAAAATAAAGAAATTTGATTTTGAAAGAGTTTAGAAAATATCGCTTCGTCATTCGCTATTTTCTAAAATTTAACCATTTTTAATCAAAATATATTCAATTTTAGTCAAAGAGAACTAGCACAACAATTTCAAAATTTTTAAGTTTATATTACGTATCCAAAAATATAATATCATTTAATTTAACACAATTCACAATGTTTGATTTTCAGATAAAAGACCCATCTACTGTTTACGATGTCGTCATTATTGGTTCGGGTGCGGGTGGTGGAATGGCTGCCCATGAACTCACAAAAGCAGGAGCAAAAGTATGCGTTTTGGAGGCTGGACAGTATTTTGATCCTGCCGACCCCAAATATATTACGCAATTAAAAGCCCCTTGGGAATCTCCTCGTCGAGGTGCAAGTTCAACCCGTGCTTTTGGCGATTTTGATGCGGCTTATGGCGGTTGGGAAATTGATGGAGAACCTTATACCACCAAAGGAGACACAAAATTCAATTGGTTTCGTTCAAGAATGTTGGGCGGCAGAACCAATCATTGGGGACGTATTTCACTCCGTTTTGGTCCCGATGATTTCAAACGTAAATCTATTGATGGTTTGGGTGATGATTGGCCCATCGGTTATGATGATGTAAAGCCTTATTACGATTATATTGATAAAATGATTGGTATTTTTGGTTCAAATGAAGGTCTTCATAACGAACCAGATGGCATATTTTTAGCTCCGCCAAAACAACGTTTGCACGAGTTGATGTTGCAAAAAAACAATAAAAAATTAGGTATTCCAACCATACCATCTCGATTATCAATTTTAACAAAAGCGATTAATAAAGATCGTGGAGCTTGTTTTTATTGTAATCAGTGTAGTCGAGGGTGTTTAGCTTATGCCGATTTTTCGTCGTCTTCGGTCTTGATGATTCCTGCCATGAAAACGGGAAATTTGACGTTAATTACCTACGCAATGGCTCGTGAAGTTTTAACTGACCCGATAACGGGATTGGCAACGGGCGTATCTTATGTAGATACTGTGACAATGACCGAGAAAGTTGTGAGAGGAAAAACCGTTATTTTGGCAGCAAGTGCAGGTGAAACAGCTCGTTTGTTATTAAATTCAAAATCAAGCCGTTTTCCCAATGGTTTAGCTAATTCGAGTGGTGTTGTGGGACGGTATATTAATGATTCAACAGGAGCTTCTCGCTCGGCCATTATTCCTTCTCTTTTTGATAGAAAACGTTATAATGAAGACGGTGTGGGCGGAATGCACGTTTACACGCCTTGGTGGTTGGACAACAAAAAATTGGATTTTCCACGGGGTTATCACATCGAATACGGTGGAGGAATGGGAATGCCAGCTTACGGTTTTGGTTGGGGCATTGAAGGAATTAATGAAAAATATCCAACTCGTGAGGGCATCAAAAAAGCTGCTGGTGGTTATGGTGCTTCATTGAAGGAAGATTACAGACGTTTTTACGGAGCATATATCGGCATGGCGGGTCGTGGTGAACCTGTGCCTGATTATAATAATTATTGCGAAATTGACCCGACCGTAGTTGATAAATTTGGAATACCTGTATTGCGTTTTAATTATACTTGGTCAGATTATGAGATTAAGCAAGCAAAGCACATGCAGGATACTTTCGAGCAGATAATTCATGAAATGGGTGGTGAAGCTTTGGGCAAAAAACCTGATGCTAAAACAAACTACGGTTTGGCTGACCCTGGTAAAATTATCCACGAAGTTGGAACAGCCCGCATGGGAAATGACCCAAAAACTTCAGTTCTTAACAGTAATTGTCAAGCACATGATGTAAAGAATTTGTTTGTAGCAGATGCGGCTCCGTTTGTTTCGCAAGGAGATAAAAATGCTACTTGGACGATTTTGGCTCTTTCTGCACGCACATCGAATTATATTATTGAACAAAAGAAAATGGGGAATTTGTAAAATTTAACTATTCATGGCATGAAACTGGGCGCTCCCCTCAAGTCATACCATGAGTGAATATCCTACAAATATTATAATCATGAAAAAAAGAGATTTTCTTAAAAATATTGGGCTTTCATCGCTTGGAATGGCGGTGATGAATACCGATGCTTTGGCGGGCGAAATGTTGGATGGTCCAAAACCAAAGCCAAAAGCTGTTTCGCCAAAGGGCAATATGCCAAAATTGAATTATGGCAGAACGAAGGACGAAGCCGAAAGAGATGCTAAATTGATGGCAGAGAAGTTTTTGACGGAACATGAGTTAAAAACTATTACGGTTCTTTCAGATATTATTATTCCTGCCGATAAACTCTCTGGAAGTGCATCACAATCGGGTGTGACAGGTTTTATTGAGTTCATTGTCAAAGACAAACCTGAATTCAAAACGCCAATGCGTGGAGGTTTACGTTGGTTAGATTCAAATTCTCTCAAGCGATTTGGAAAGGATTTTGTTTCGCTTACCTCCAAGCAACAGATTGAAATTGTGGATGATATTGCGTATCCAAATAAAGCAAAGCCAGAATTCTCGCAAGGCGTTTCATTCTTTTCATTGATGCGAAACTTGACGGCAACGGGTTTTTATTCTTCTGAAATGGGACATAAAGATATGGGATATGTTGGCAATCGCCCAAACAATTGGGAAGGAGTACCTAAAGATGTTTTAAAAGAATTTGGATTAAGTTATTCATAGGATTTCTTTACCAAATTATATTATCTTTAACGTCGGTTAGGCTTTGCTTTGCCGACGTTTTATTTTTATTATAATTACCACTTCACAATGAACTTAAATACTTGCAATCAAAATATAAGTTTTCTGCCAAATAGCGGTGAAATGGGTGAATTAATCCAACAGAAAAATTGGAATAATACATTGGTTGGGAATCCTGACAGTTGGCCTCAAAGCCTCCGTACTACTTTAAGCATTATCTTAAATTCAAAATTTCCGATGTTTCTCTTTTGGGGTCCTGAATTAATTTGCTTTTACAACGATGCTTATCGCCCCAGTTTGGGAAATGATGGAAAACATCCCGCTATTTTAGGGAGTCGTGGTGAAGATTTTTGGCAAGAAATCTGGAGTGATATAAAACCTTTGATTGACAATGTATTGGCAGGACAAGTAGCCAACTGGAGCGAAGACCAATTATTACCGATTTTTAGAAACAATAAAATAGAAGATGTCTATTGGACATTTAGTTATAGTGCAGTAAATGATGAATCTGGCAAACCCACTGGTGTTTTTGTTACTTGTTCGGAAACCACCAATAAAGTAATAGCCCTAAAAAAATTAGAAGAAAGTCAAGATAAATTAAAGTTTGCCATTAATGCCGCTAATTTAGGAACTTGGGATTTGAATCCATTGACCAATCGATTTATTTATAATGAACAGCTAAGAAATTGGTTTGGTTTAATACCTGAGAATGAAATAGATGCCCTTACAGCCTTCAATAGTATAAGTGAAATAGACCGACAAAAGACTAGTGATGCTATGTCGGCAGCCATGTCACCTGATTCTGATGGAATTTACGAAATTCAACACACAGTTATCAACCCTTGGGATGGGAAAGAGCGGATATTATTAGCCAAAGGACAAGTTTTTTTTAATGAAAATCGTGAAGCTTATCGTTTTAGTGGTATTGCCCAAGACATTACTGAAGAAGAATTGTACAAAAAAAACGAAGCAGAAAAGTATCTTTTTAATAAAAATATCCTGGAATCTAATCCTGATTGTGTGAAAATTATTGATATAGATGGTAGGATTAGTTACATAAATGAAAATGGTATATATATATTAGAGGGTGAGAATAAAGATTATTTTATCAACCGCAAATGGGAAACCATGTGGGGTAGTATAAAAGAAAGAATAATTGTTCATAATGCTATTAAAGATGCTTTTGAAGGTAAAACTATTAATTTCCAAGCCTCTGCCTATACCCTTAAAGGAAATTTAAAATGGTGGGATATTATTATTTCTGGATTACCCGATAAGAGTGGCATAATAAAAGACTTACTGGCTGTATCTCGTGATATTACTAGTTTGAAAAGGGTAGAGAAAGATTTAGAAGAAAGCGAAGAACAACTCCGTTTTGCTTTGGAAGGAGGAAATTTAGGCTACTTTGACTCTTATCCACAGACTGGAAAACTTAACTGGTCAGCAAAAGCCAAGGAGTTTTTCGGATTAGCCCCTGATGCTGAAGCTACTATTGAAGGCTATAAAAAAATAGTCCATCCCGATGATTATGAACACGCCTTATCAGTAATGCTGCATGCCTTGGACAGTAAAAACAATGATTTATACGAAAACGAGTTCCGTACTTCCAGTAAAAATACGAAATGGTTAAAAATCATAGGTAAAATAAAGCATGATGAAAATGGAATTCCGAGCCGGGTTACGGGGATTATTCAAGATCTCACCGAAAGCAAGCAAGTTCAACAGTTACTGATTGAAGATGAAGAACGGTTCAGAATACTCGCAGAAACACTTCCTGCTTTAGTTTGGGCAACCGATGAAAATGGACGCAAAGAATATACTTCAGGAAAGTGGGAAGACTATACAGGCATTAAAATAAACGACTTAGAGTCGTGGAAAGCCATTGTGCATCCCGATGACTACGAAAACATTAATGAAGCTTCAGGTTGAACGCATTTAAAAATGCAATTTTGAGTTTAAAATCAATGAATAGTACAATTTTATAACTGTAATTTTGCCAGAAATAATAAATTGATGAAAATTTGAATCTGGTTTTAGGTTTATGTTAACATAAATACTTC
>JANXRS010000055.1 GCA_025356745.1 Arcicella sp. | reverse complement strand
CTAACATTTGCCAAAACTTTGCCGCAGAATATACAGGCTTGAAAAATACCAGGTTCAAAATTTCTGGCACATCAATTCCTGTATCAAGCATATCTACAGAGATGGCAATTTGTGGATATTTATTTTTTAATTTAAACTTATCTATTTCATGTTCTGCATTTTTATCGTAGTTATCTATCACTTTAGCAAATGAGGAATCAAGTTGTGGATAGAGTTCATAGAATCGTTTATAAATAAATTCAGCGTGTTTATGATTTCGAGCAAAAATAATGGTCTTTCCTAATTTATCTCCACCTTCTACCTTATGTCCAAAACCCATTAAAGATTGTAGAACTTTATCTACCGTATCTTGATTAAATAACCATTGATTAATCGCTCCTGCGTCTATTTCATTAATCACGGCACCAGTTGCAGGATCATAGAATTTACGCTCCCATTCTCGCTTTTCCTCTTCCGATAAATCCACATATCGGATTCCTTGCGTTGGAAACTTTAAAGGAAGTATTATCTTTTTTATCGGCACTAAATAGCCATCGGCAATGGCGGTATTATATTCATACGCATCGGTCGGTTCTCCTTGGAGGTGATTAAAAAGAGCGTAAGTATCTCTGTCGGTTTCATTTTTGGGTGTTGCCGTCAATCCCAAATAAAAAGCATCAAAATACTCGAAAATTGCTCCGTATTTATCGTAGATGGAACGATGGGCTTCGTCTATAATCACTAAATCAAAATGGCCAATACCATAATACCTTTTACCATTCCGATAATCAGTATCTATTCTGTTTATAATGGTTTGATAAGTAGAAAAGACAATTCTCGCTTTCCCATCATCAACTTCTTTGGTTAAATCAATGCTTGTAAGATTATTCAAATAGTCATTATAATTTCTTTTTCCTTGCGAAACTAAAGCATTACGGTCAGCCAAGAATAGAATTTTCTTTGCCCATTGTGCTTTAGTAAGCATATCAACAATGGCCGCAGATACTCTGGTTTTTCCTGTACCCGTTGCCATTACTAATAATGCTTTGCGTTGTTTTTCATCTTCAAAACGTTCGGCAACTCTTCTAATGGCTCTTTCTTGATAATAACGATTGGCAATGGATTGATTAACTTTCTGTTCTTTCAACACCTTACGCTGTTGTTTTCTTACAAAAAATCGGTGTAATTCATCGTAACTCAGAATACCTGCTACTTTTCTGGCTGGATATTGAGCATCATCCCAGAGATAGGTTTCGTATCCATTCGTATAGAAAATAATAGGGCGTTGTCCGTATTTACTTTCCAAAGCATCCGCATAATTTTTGGCTTGGTTACGACCTCTTTCTACAGCGGCGGTTGTTTTCTTGGCTTCAATTACTGCCATTGGTTTACCATCACTACCCCAAAGTACATAATCAACTTTTAAGGTTTTGTTTTTACCTGTGGCTTCGTCGATACTTTCAATTGGAAACTCCTGTACGTTGCTTTGTTGAACAACCCAACCCGCTTGTTTCAGCATTTCGTCAATATATAATTGTCGAGTTTCTTTTTCAGATAATACTGCGGGAGCTTCTACTTGCCCATTTTGTTCGCTGATTTTCTGATAATGAGCTAATTGAGTACGCAACAACGCTAATTCCTCTTCTCTTTGATTCAGTTCAATTGCCTTTCTTTCCAATTCAATGATTTGGCTTTCAGTGGCTTCCTTACGTATTTTTTCAATTTCTTTTTCTGATAGTCCTTTTGTTGTTTGAACAATCAGGATTTCGTCAAAACTTCGATACGTGGGAGCATTTTCTGAGAAACTTCTTACAATAGCAAAGCAAAATCGGTAGAGATATTTTACACAAGCCAAAGACTCATTGGCTTCAATCGTTACCGTTTTATGAACAGCCTCGTTTCCTTTATTTTTAATAAATGTTAGTTCTTTGCCAAAGTTAAATCCCCAATTTGTTTGAAAGGTCTTTTCCCTGATTAAATCATTTAGCGTGAATTGATCTTTATTGGGTAGCTCTAAACTACTGTCGTGGTCATAGAGCCACGATAACATTTTTTCTAAGGACTTTCTGCTTAAAATGGCAGCATACATCGGGTCAGAGAAAACATTACTTTCGGCTTTTTGGGCAGAACCGTAGATTTCCGCCCATTCGTTCGTTAAGAAAAAGAAATTAGAGGTAGCCATAAGCCATACGTTAAGATTTATGTGTATAAAAAATAATTACGACAGGTTTCCAACCTGTCGTAACGAAAAATAGTAATATATTGAAACCTGTCCTAATTATATGCTTAATAATTCTTTCAAGGCCAATAATCCTTGTTGACGAGTTTGGTCTAATACCTCAATTTTAGCGATAATTACCGCAGGTTTTTCATAGTGCTTTTCTTCATGAATTACTTCTTTGTATCGGTTGATGCTCAAATCGTAGTTATTCGCTTGAATTTCAGCAAGTGGTACTAAGAAAGATTTATCCGTTCGTTTTCTATCACTTTCTGCTTCAAGTTTATGGAATCTGGCAACAATATCGCCGATGTCGTTTTGTTGGATTTCTTGACGTTTATCGTCTAAGCTAAAACCATCGGCCTGCATATCGTAAAACCAAACGTTATCTGTACCACTTGAATTAGTTTTTGTAAAAATCAAAATGGCAGTACTTACTCCTGCATAAGGCTTAAATACGCCCGAAGGCATTGAAATTATAGCTTTTAATTGATGTCCGTCTATGATTTCCTTTCTTATCTGGACGTGTGCTTTAGACGACCCAAACAATACACCATCGGGTACAATTACCGCTGCACGTCCTCCGATTTTTAAGCCTCTCAAAATCAAGCCTAAAAATAGTAATTCTGTCTTCTTGGAACTAACTAAT
>JANXRS010000054.1 GCA_025356745.1 Arcicella sp. | reverse complement strand
TTAGGAGAATGGAATGATATTCACCCGTTGAACAAAAAAGATATTGGTAAACGAGTGGCACTTGCGGCACTAAATCTTGTATATAATGAAAAAAAAGTAGCTTATTCTGGACCTACTTTACTATCACAAAATATTGAAAATGGAAAGATTGTCTTGACATTCACCAATGTAGCGGAAGGAATTACTTCCAAAGATGGGGAAGAATTACGCTGGTTTTCGGTGGCTGATTATGATAAAAAATTCGTTTGGGCAAAAGCTCAAATTGTTGGCAAAGATAAGATTGAACTGTCTAATGAATCTGTTAAAAATCCCAAGTATGTCCGATATGCTTGGCAAGATAATCCAGAAGGTGTAAATTTCTACAATTCGGCAGATTTACCCGCTTCACCTTTCCGAACGGATGGCGAAAATTTAAATGAAAATAAGCCGTGGAAAGGTAAAAAATGTGCTGTTGCTTTGACTTACGATGATGCGCTGAATGTCCACCTTGATAACGCAATTCCAGCCTTGGATTCCTTGAATTTGAAAGGTACATTTTATTTAACTGCTTCTTCTGATGCAGGTATGAACAGAGTGAATGGTTGGAAAAAAGCATCCTTAAGTGGGCATGAATTGGGTAATCACACGCTTTACCATCCTTGCGATGCCACTGTTTCGGGCATGAGTTGGGTTAAGCCTGAGTATGATTTAAGCAAATATAGTTTGAGGAAAATTCAGGATGAAATTAAAATGTGCAATGCTTATTTGAAAGCGATTGATGGAAAAAATAAACGCACTTTTGCCTTCACTTGTGGCCATAAAAAAGTGGCTGAAGGTGAATTTATTCAAACACTTTCTAATGATTTTGTAGCAGCAAGAGCGGTCAGACACGAAATGCACACAATTAATGACGTAAAATTAATGGATATTGATTGTTACGGAATCAATGGCGAAACAGGCGAACAGTTAATTGAACTGGTTAAACAAGCACAAGCCTCTGGAAAGTTGTTGGTATTTTTATTTCATGGCGTTGGAGGCGAACATTCTTTAAATGTTTCATTGCCTGCCCATCGCCAACTTTTGCAATATTTGAAACAAAACGAAAACGATATTTGGGTAGCTCCGATGATAGAAGTAGCGGAGCATATTAAAGCGATAAGAAAATAGAAAAAATTACCTCAAAAGCATTTAACCAATGAAAAATTATATATTGATTTTATTTTCGTTAGCCTTCACTCAATCTTCATTTGCCCAAATTTCAAAAATTGATAGCAGTAAATACTCGAAGATTTCGATATTCACTACCCAACAAGACTATGATAACATGAAGGCAACTTTGGGTATCAAAAACTTGCGTTCTGGTCCGAGTGGAAATGAATCTGCTCCCAATCATGCGAATTATGATGAAACATTAGCCAATCCGTGTCCTCAATTACCAGACATTCTTACTTTAAATAATGGCAAAAAAGTAACTACTCCCGAAATGTGGAATAGTCAACGCAAGCCAGAATTAATGGAAGAATTTGAGAAAAATGTTTACGGGCGAATTCCTAAAAACGTTCCAAAAGTTACTTGGACAGTAAAAATTATTGATAAAGAATTTGTAAATCGTACGCCAGTTGTTGCCAAAGAATTAGTCGGTCACGTTGATAATTCCAATTATCCCTTAATAAATGTAGATATAAAAATGGTGTTGGTTGTACCTACAAATGTAAAAGGACCCGTGCCAGTGCTGATGATGCTTGGTCGTCCTATTTTACCCGCACCTGCACAGCCATCATCGGAAGATTTGGAAAGTTTAAATACGACTTTCAAAGAAATGATGATAAAATCTAATCCTGAAATGAAGGTTATTTTTGACAAATATCCTGCCTATCAGCCCATTACAAAATTGCCAACTCTCAACTTTTTTGCACCACCAAAACCCGATGAAGAACATACTCCCCAAGAACGATTACTTGCCGCAGGTTGGGGCTATGTAACCATTGACCCATCCAGCATTCAAGCGGATAATGGGGCAGGATTAACCCGTGGAATTATTGGTTTAGTAAACAAAGGACAGCCTCGCAAACCCGAAGATTGGGGTTCGTTGCGGGCGTGGGCGTGGGGAGCCGCTCGTGGTTTAGATTATTTAGAAACCGACCCATTGGTGGATGCTAAAAAAGTAGGGATTGAAGGTGTTTCACGCTACGGGAAAGCGGCATTAGTAACCTTGGCTTTTGAGCCACGTTTTTCATTAGGTTTGATTGCTTCATCTGGAAAGGGTGGGACTACACTTCATCGTCGAACTTTTGGTGAAGCAGTGGAGAGCCTAACGGGCGGGGGTGAATACCATTGGATGGCAGGAAATTATTTGAAATATGGCACCGAAGAATCAACTTTTGGCAAAAAAACAGGTTGCGATATGGTAGTTGATTCTCACGAATTAATTGCTCTGTGCGCTCCACGACTAACTTTTATTAGTTATGGTATTCCAGAAAATGGAGATTCAAAATGGCTCGACCAAAAAGGGAGTTATATGGCAACAATCGCCGCAGGTTCTGTTTTTAAATTAGTAGGAGTCAAAGATTTAGGAGTAACCAATGATTATATAACCGAGAAAATGCCACCCATGCTTACTGATATGCTTGATGGACATTTGGCATGGCGACAACATGAAGGCGGACATACCGATGCTCCTAATTTTAAATCTTTTATTCCTTGGGCTACTAAATTTTTAGGCTATCAAAAAGTAAATGTTCAGTAAATTTCGATAAAATTTTACTTAACCATCCTCAATAAAAATGCAAAACACTCGTAGAGATTTTATCAAAACCACAAGCCTAGGTGTTATTGGTTTAAGCGTTTTTTCTTCTTTCGATTCTTTCGGGAAAACAACACTTTTTTTACCAAGAAGAAGTCCAGAATCTCAGGGAGTTAATTCGGAAGGGATAAGGAAATTCTTGAAAGTAACCCAAGAATCAGGCTTAGAATGGCACAGTTTTATGTTAATCAGACATGGAAATGTGGTAGCTGAAGGTTGGTGGAAACCCTTTGAAGCGGAATATAAACATACGCTTTATTCGCTTTCCAAAAGTTTTACGAGTTCAGCTATTGGTTTTTTGGTAAATGAAGGTAAAATTTCAGTTGATGATCAAGTGATTAAATTTTTTCCCGATGAAATACCTTTATCGCCAAGTGAGAATCTTAAAGCGATGAAAATTAAGCATTTACTAACCATGAACACGGGGCATGATACTGACACAATGCCCGTTTTAAGACAGTTTGAGAATCAATCTTGGGTGAAATCTTTCCTCGAACATCCCGTTATTCATCAACCAAGTTCTCATTTTTTGTATAACACGGGGGCAACGTACATATTAGGGGCGATTGTGTATAAAACGACTGGGCAAACGTTGGAAGAATATTTAGAACCTCGTTTGTTTAAGCCTTTGGATATTAAGGGATACGATTGGGAAAAATCTCCACAGGGACTTAATACTGCTGGTTTTGGATTAAGATTAAGTACCGAAGACATTGCCAAATTTGGTCAGTTTTATCTGCAAAAAGGCAAATGGAATGGAAAACAATTACTCCCAGAAAGTTGGATAAAAGAAGCAACCGATAAACGAACAGAATCACAATCGGGGGATAATGAATGGTCTCAGGGATATGGTTATCAGTTTTGGCGTTGTAAACCAGGGTTTTATCGAGGCGATGGTGCTTTTGGTCAATTTTGTATGGT
>JANXRS010000520.1 GCA_025356745.1 Arcicella sp. | reverse complement strand
TTTAGTTTTTCCGAGTGATGGCAATTATCCAATCGAAATTGTGCGGGGAGTTCGTTATTTTTGTGTCAATTCACAGAAAGAATTTGTGATTAGAGAAAGTGTTGAAAATGAAATTTTACAAGCTCAAACAACTTATGTGGTGGTGGAAGAAACCGACTTGGCAGAATTAGTTAAAAAGGCACGAATGTCAAGTTTTATTTTGGGGAAAGATATTGGAATAATCTCTTTCAATGAAACAACGCTGAAAGAATTATTAGGGATTACCGTTATCACAACCGATTTTGAAACGATGGGCAGAACAGCCGCCGCCTTGTTATTAGACAATATAAAAATTAAAGTAAAAAATCCGTTTTATATGATTCGGAGAGAAACACTCTAAAGTAAACCTATGAAATCAAACATTATTCAATACGTGAAAACCTATTTAGACCAACGAATGCAAACTTCTTTGGATGCAATGAATGCTGCTCAAGAATCAGCAAACGGTGAGTCAAAATCCTCGGCAGGTGATAAATACGAAACCTCACGAGCTATGGGACATCTCGACCGTGATATGCACGCCCGTATGTATCAGCAAACTCGTGAAGAACGAAAATTAGTGGAGAGAATTGACGAATCAATTAATTTTAAAAAGGGAGCTTTAGGAGCATTTATTAGTACTTCGATGGGCGACTTTTTTCTTTCGGTAAGTATCGGACAAGTAAAAATTGACGAAAAACCAATTATGATTATTTCTCCTCAATCGCCCATTGGCGCCTTATTGATAGGAAAAATGATGGAGGATAAATTTAGTTTTAGGGGTAAAGAAGCTGTTATATTAGCAATAGAATAAATATATGCTAACCCCGATTTGCAATCGGGGTTGAGTGGTTCAGCGATTGGGTCGCATTTCGATATTCCGAAGGTGTTTTCCCTTGCAAATGCTTAAATTGCTTATTAAAATTGGAAAGGGTATTAAATCCACTTTCGTAACATACCTGCGTTACACTCAACTTATTTTCCATCAACAATTTACAGGCATATCCCACCCGAAGTTCACTCACAAAATCTGAAAAAGTTTTATTAGTTCTTGCCTTAAAATATCGGCAAAAAGCCGCCGTTGCCATTCCTGCCAACGAAGCTACTTCATCCAAACGGAGAGAACCTCTGTAATTTTGCATAACATATTCATGTACTTTTCGCATTCTTTCTGTCTCCGAAGTTTTGTAGGGATTGGAATATCCAATGCTACTAATTGGCGTATGTTCCGTAGAATTTGCTAAGAGATTAAGCATTTCTAACAACTTTAAAATACCTTCAAATCCTTGTAAATGAGATAATTGTTTCATTATTTCAAAAATGCTTTCTCGCAAATCGCCCTCAATTTCCAATCCTCTAGCTGCTTCTGCAAAAAGGTTTTTGAGCTTTATCATTTCGTATTTTTCAAAGAAGTCTTTTCCCAAAAAATCATCTGTAAAATAAACCACTATTCCATGCGTAAATAATTCAGAATTCTCTTGAAAATAACACTCATCACTCCGCCAAAGATGGGGCAAGTTTGGAGCGAGAAAAACCATATCCCCTGCTTCAAAATGCTTAATATTATCGCCAATAAAGCGTGTTCCCGTTCCTTCCAAGACCACAAAAAGTTGATAATGAGGGTGAAAATGCCAGTTTGGATCAAAATGGATTTCTCGTAATTCTCGTATGGTATAAGCATGATTAGGTGAATCAATACTTTTATTCAAAGGACTTTTCAAAAGCTATTTTTACTTAAATTATGGATAAATGTTTAATGAATGTCAAAATACAGTCAAATATAATCAAAATAAGCGTATTATATGGTACTTTTTTATGATATTTTTGTACTATGAAAAAGTACATGAATCTCCTTTTGTGGGGAACCCAAGTGGACGAAAGTCTTTTCCCAACCTTAGAACTCATCAAATCTATCGGTTTTGATGGTGTTGAAGTGCCAATTTTTAATCCAAATCCAGAACATTGGTACGCATGGCGAAAGAAATTGGATGATTTAGGATTGGAAAGAGTTTGTGATACATTTTGCGGAGCAGAAACAAATTTGATTAGTCCAAACCCAACTATTCGTCAAGCAGGATTAGACTATCTAAAATCTTGTGTAGATTGTGCTTTAGTTTTAGGTTCGGATAAATTGATGGGACCTTTCCATTCGGCTTTGGGCATTTTTACGGGTAAATCTGCTACTGAAGAAGAGTGGGCTTGGGGCGTTGAAGGAATCCAACAACTATCAGAATACGCTGATAATATGGGCGTTACGATTTGTTTGGAGTATTTGAACCGCTTTGAAATGTATTTGACAAGTTGCACCGATGAATTAATTCAATTTGTGGATAACGTCAATCGTCCAAATTGTAAAATCATGTTTGATACTTTTCACGCCAATATTGAGGAAAAAAATATCGGTGATGCCATCCGACAAATGGGTAATCGAATTGCTTTTGTGCAATTATCAGAGAATGACCGAAGTACGCCTGGAAAAGGAAATGTGGATTGGGAAGGTGTTTTTCAAGCTATCAAAGACGTTGATTATCAGGATGTTATCTCAATTGAAGCATTCAGTACAAAACTTCCAGCTGCCAATATCTGGCGGCAAATGTTTGAAAATGAAGAGGTTTTAATGAAGGAAGGCTTGGCATTTTTGAAAAGTAAAACGGAATAAAATAGAAAATAGATGGGCATTATATACGCCCTACGTAGATAAAATTAACATGAAAAAAATTAACATTGCCATCGTGGGTTTAGGGTTTGGGGCAGAATTTATCCCTATTTATCAACGTCATCCTCATACCAATATGTACGCCATTTGTCAGCGTAATGTAGAAAAATTGAATGCCATTGGCGATGAATTTAATATCGAAAAACGGTATTCTGATTATGATGAACTGCTAAAAGACCCTAACATTGATGCTGTTCATATTAATTCGCCGATTCCAAACCATGCCGAACAAAGTTTGAAAGCTTTGTATGCGGGCAAACACGTTGCTTGTACGGTTCCGATGGCAACAACGGTAGAAGATTGTCAGAAAATTGTGGATGCTTGCAGAGCAACGGGCAAAAAATATATGATGATGGAAACGGTGGTTTATGCCCGTGAATTTCTGTTTGTGAAGGAACTTTACGAAAAAGGAGAACTTGGTAAAGTACAATTCTTGAAAGCCTCTCATCAACAAGACATGGAAGGCTGGCCCGATTATTGGCCCGGGCTTCCGCCGATGCACTACGCTACGCATTGCGTGGGTCCAGTGGCAGGTTTATTGAAATTACAAGCCGAATATGTATCTTGTTTTGGGTCGGGTAGAATCAGTGAAGACCTTGTAAAAATTCATAATTCACCTTTTGCGGTGGAGTCAGCCCATATTAAATTTAAAGATTCAGATTTAAGTGCGTATGTTTATCGTTCACTGTTTGATGTGGCTCGCCAATATCGTGAAAGTTTTGAAGTTTACGGTTCAAAAAAATCCTTTGAGTGGTCATTAATTGAAGACGAAGAACACGTGATTCATACCGCTAAAAAGCCCGAACCAGAAATTCCAGAGAAAGTGAAAGTGCCAGATTATGCCCATTATTTACCCAAAGAAATTCAATCTTTTACGGGTAAAGGCGTTTATGATTCTGACGATAATACCCATTTGAGTTTTGCCCAAGGTGGAGGACACGGAGGTTCGCATCCGCACCTTGCCCACGAGTTTGTGATGGCATTAATTGAAGACCGTGACCCATTTCCAAATGCAGTTCAGTCAGCCAATTGGACGAGCGTTGGAATTCTTGCCCATGAATCAGCGATGAAAGGTGGTGAGATTATTTATTTGCCTGAATTTTAAGGGGTTGGGATTGCCGTTGATTTGGTTTTCATAGAATAAATCTTGTAATATTCATAGAATGAGCGAGACGCTCTACATAGTCATAGGTCGTAGGAACGCTTCGCTAAACCTACGACCAGATACATTTTAACAATTATCAAAATTAGTTTGAAATAATTTTGTCAAATTCTCTAACAAATAAATCTGGATACAATAAAGGTGCCTCTAAATGTTGTCCAACATATACCCAAGAAAAATTGTTACCTTTTGAATTTTTCAAAACTTCTTCATATTGAGAAAAAGGCACGTCTTTATCTTCTTTTGAATGAATAAATAGCACTTTTATTTTATCAAGTAGTTTCACATCTTCTTTTGCAGCATATGGAAAGTTCAAAAAAGGTCTTACTGCCTCTCTTTGTTTTTCAGGCATACTTTGCAAAGCAATATCTGTAAATGAAGAAATGCAACCATCCAAAACCAAACCAGCTATATTATTTTGCACTTTTTTAGCAAGATTACAAGCTACTTGCGTACCCATTGAAGACCCGTAAAGTATTATTTTTTGATTTGTGATATTAGCATCTTTTAAAAGTTTCGAGAATATAAACTCAGCATCGTTTGCAATATTGTTGTGTGTGGGCTTTCCTGTCGATTTACCATATCCTCGAAAATCTATAATAAAAACTTGATAACCTGAACTAACCAGCGGAAGTACATACTTTACATAGGTTGAAACATTACCAGAACTTCCATGAAAATAAATGATAGTTGCTTTTGGGATTAATAACTTTGGCTTAAGAAGGACAGCATTTAGAGTATCTTTATCAGAAATATAGATTTTCTCCGTGAGATTAACATTTTCAAAACTTGTCAATTCCCATTTTTTTGATGGATAATAAAATTTATCATCCATTTGGGCAATAGTCGAAACTTGAAAAAATCCAAGTGCCAAAAAAGTAAAGAGTATTGTTTTCATGATTTTAAAATTTATTTGTTATGAGTACTTATTTATTTTAATTTGAGGGTTTTACAAAATAACCTCATTCCCTCGAAATAAACGCTAAAATGTTATTAAAAATTAGTGGAACAACAACACAAAATCCAATGAAAAAAACCATCATCCTCCTCATTCTAACCTTCTTTTCTCTCGCCACGTTTGCTCAAAATGCCCCAAAACCACGCCGTTTGGAGGTTTTGTTTTTGGGTGATAATGGGCATCATAAACCTGTGGAAAGATTGCCTTCTATCATGTCGGCTTTGGGAAATAAAGGAATCAATTTTACTTACACCAATAAATTAGAGGATATCAATCTGGAAAATCTTAACCGATTTGATGCCTTGATGATTTATGCTAATTGGGACGAAATTACGCCCCAAGCCGAAACAGCCCTTTTGGCTTACGTGGCATCGGGCAAAGGAATTTTACCAATTCATTGTGCATCTTTCTGTTTTAGAAATTCGCCCGAATACGTAAAAATGGTGGGTGGACAATTCTGGAAACACACTACCGATACTATTTCTTCCAATATTGTTCAGTCTAACCATCAGATAATGAATGGATTAACAAAATTAAAAGCCTTTGATGAAACGTATTTGCACAGCAAATTACAAGCGGACAATAATGTTTTGATGAGTCGTGAAATCAAAGCTGACCAAACGAAAGACCGTCCCGAAACAAAAACGGAGCCTTATACTTGGACACGAAATTATGGAAAAGGACGAGTTTTTTATACCGCTTTCGGACACGATGAACAGGCTTGGGAGAATCCAGATTTCCATAAACTCTTAGAAAATGCCATCGTTTGGGCGGTGGATGACCAAGCACGGACGGCTCATGCAGCACTGAATTCACAACCTTTGGTTTTCAAAGATGCCAAATTGCCAAATTACGAAAAACGCACCGACCCACAAGTACAACAATTGCCGCTTTCGCCCGAAGAATCAGTAAAACTAATGCAAATTCCCGTTGATTTTAATTTGGAAGTTTTTGCTTCCGAACCAAACGTGATGCACCCGATTGCGATGGCTTGGGATGAAAAAGGAAGATTGTAC
>JANXRS010000451.1 GCA_025356745.1 Arcicella sp. | reverse complement strand
ACTTTTTTGCCTAATTCCCAGTGAATGGCATTGATAATTAATCGTTGGAAATCAGCTACTTGAAAATCTTCTGGATGCCCCAAGGTAGTCATAAACATTTTCGCTCCAAAAGAATTTGTACCCGTCCAAGCTACGGGATTTTCAATGGCTTCTTTATCAGGATTGACCGATTTTCCCATCAACAACCATTTTGAATCTTTGGTTGGATAGTCGGGCAGAACTCGATAAAGCCACGAACTTACCTGAAAATTAGGATTTATACCTCGAAGAATAGGATGCTTTTTGGCGGCTTCAATCACTGAAACATCGGTGGTACTTTTGTGTCCGTAATGCGTATGACCTGCTTTTCCCCAACCAGGAGGAGAATTGAGGGCAAATTCACCGAAGGCATTCCATTTTTCAGATTCGTGTCCTTTGGGAAAATTGAAGGCGTGGGTGGAAGTGCGGAATCCCATTACTGGTTTCCCCGATTTTAAGTACTTATCAATAAATTCGAGTTGTTCAACAGGTAATTGTCGCCAACGTAAAAAGAACACGACCAAATCAGCTTTTGCCAAAATTTCTAAGCCTGGAATGTTTTTTTCAGAATTTTGATTAGGGAAAGCCTTCAAAACTTTGGTGTTCAATCCATAATTTTTTTCTAATTCTGCGGCAATAAGGGGTAGTGTCTCTTCACCACTATATTCATGGTCGCCCGTAACAAATACCACCAGAGGCTTAGTTTTTATTTGAGCAAAAGCATCATTAAAAACAGTCCAGAATAAGAAAATTTTGAGTAAAAATGCAACTTTACGCATAGAGATAATGGATTACGATTGATTAAAACTAAATATAATTATTCCATAAATTTACCAAATTTTTCCATGTTAAAAACACCGAAGGAAAGTACACGCCTATAAGCCATCTTTCAATAATCAGCGAGTCAATAAATAGTTTTTAGATCATGTATCTATTGGAGTAAAACCCTTAACAATTTAGCAATTTTCATCCAAAAAAAAAGGCTTGAACGAATCCGCTCAAGCCCTAAAATAAAATTATCATTTTTTATCCTCTTGTCAATTCAAACACCGTAATTTCGGGGGGCATTCCCACTCTGCCAGGATAACCAATGTAGCCGTAACCACGATTTATGTACAATTTTTGGTCACCTTCTTCATATAGTCCTCCCCACTGTTTGTAGGCGTATTGTGCAGGAGACCACGTTTTGCCTCCAATATTTATCCCAAATTGCGTTCCGTGGGTATGTCCAGAAAACATGACATCAATGTCTTTATATTTTGTATTTACCTCTTTATCCCAATGCGTAGGGTCGTGCGAAAGAAGGAGTTTTACGGGTACTTCTTCCGTTCCTTGGACAGCTTTCTGCAAATTTCCGTACGTGTGAAAACGATTCTGACCACTAATATTTTGTACGCCAATAATCGCTAATTTCTCTCCACCTTGCTCGATAAAACGGTTTTCATCCATCAATAAATCATACCCCAAAACCTTATGAGCATGAATTAAATCTTTAAGGTTTTGCTGTCTTCCTCTCGCATTTCCTTCCCAATTTACATAATCGGCATAATCATGATTTCCAAGGGTACTGAAAACACCCAACGGTGCTTTCACTTTATTAAAAATATCAATGTATTCGTTTACTTCGGTTGCTAAGTTATTCACTAAATCACCCGTAAAAAAGACCATATCGGGTTTTTCCTTCATCAGCATTTCCACGCCACCTTTCACCGCTACTTTATTGAAGAATGAACCTGAATGAATATCCGAAATTTGGGCGATGGTCATGCCTTCAAATTGTTTTGGTAGATTTTTTAAGGCTAATTTCACCCGACGGATTCTATAATCATGAGCTCCCGAAATAATGCCCCAAGTCAAGGCAATGGCTGGTACTGCTCCTGCTACTATGGCAGTTTTCATTAAAAAATCAGAACGAGTAATGTTTCCAGAACCACCAATAGGTGCATTTGACTTAACGGTATGTCCTGTAAATTTTGAAGAAATCCATTGAAGAAATCTGATTAAATCATCAATTAATAGAAACAAAACCACGAAAATTTTGGAAATATAATTAATAAAAACCCCTACCATAATGATTGTACGAAGGTTTTTGCCCAATAAATCTGGATTAACAAAATTGTAAATCCACATTCCTGTAAGCGTAAAAGCAGTAACGCCCCAGAAGATATACTTGGTAATATTTTGGGCGTTTTGGGAAAGGTTCTGAGTAGAAACTTTTACGGCTTGCCAAACGTACCAATCTATCAATAAAAATACGATGGTGACAATGGGAATAATAATTAACTTGTTCATTGAAGGAATGTATTGTGAATTGTTGGTTATCTTAACAAAACTCAAATACGATAAGGGAGGTTCAATGGAAAGGTTTTTTATGATGAGTGGTTGACAAAGTAAAAGAGGCTTGAATTGCATCGTTCAATCCTCTTTTGTGTTTTGAGCGTAATTTAAGAAACAAAATCCCCTAATTTCCTTTCTAAAAAAAACCGAAATTTTGATAAATTCTGGTAGCGTCGGAACTGCTTTATCATTTTCAATTTTCGATAATTGGGATTGGGAAATACCCGTTAGGCGAGCGAAAAATACTGTTTGTGTCCTTGTTCTTCACGAGTTTTTTTGACAATAGAACCTCTGAACTTCATAGTGTTAGAATGTTTAAAGTTTGAAAGAAAATAAGCGTCAAGAAATTAGTGGAAGCTTACTAACTCAAATACACGGACGAAATACGGAATTATGCGTAAGTACGGCAAGTGCGTTAAATATAATAGACGTAATTTAAAAAACAAGTAGATATCTTCATATTTTAGCGTAAAACAAATTATTCTGTAAGGAATATAGATTTATAGATTTTTCTTTGAAATAGGATAAAAACCGTAAACCTTTACAAAAGTTAAGCCCCAATCTAAGTTTGGACGACCAGATGGGGCTTAAAGGTCAAATTTCTAACAATTAAACCCAATGTAAAGGTAATGAAAAAACATTACAACGTTTGGGCATAGTGACGGTAGGACTGTCATTATGCCTGTGGTCTTGTAAAGAGCAAGATGGAATTTTGAAACCTTCGGAGGATGGCACAGCCATTGCCAAAGAGGCTTTTCTAAAAGACGGAAGACTTGTTTTCAATTCAAAAGAATCTTTTTGGAAACAGGTTGATGCCTTAAAAACCCCAGAAAGTATTATAGCATTTGACAATAAATTCAAAGATTTTACATCGATGAACGAGAGGTATGATGAATTATTAAAGCATGATATTGGTGTTGCTATTAATGATGGGAGTTTGAAGGACTATGAGTATTCGTATAAAGTAACAACGAATCAAGATGGGAGCAAGGAGTATGATATTGCTATGAGAAATAAAGCTTATTGCAACAATATTGAATCACAAAGGAATTTTGCAAATAGGAGACATGACCTATCGCTTGAATGAT
The DNA here is from genome assembly GCA_025356745.1 of Arcicella sp. Taxonomy (GTDB): domain Bacteria; phylum Bacteroidota; class Bacteroidia; order Cytophagales; family Spirosomataceae; genus Arcicella. The sequence continues at coordinate 1,370 of JANXRS010000451.1, read as the reverse complement.
AAGGAAATTGCAGAAGTTCCAGAAGATAAAGTAGGTGAATTACTTATAAAAAATAGTGCCGTAGTCAAAATAACTCCTATCAAGAGGCTTACAATCTCAGATAAATCAAGTAAATCTGCAAAACAGATGGCACCATCCTTTGATGAGATAGTTGATATTCAAGCATACTCATGGGGCTCAGATAATCTGAGATTTAAGACAAATGTGACGATGTCTCTTCTTTGGGGTAATGCAATGGGCAATTATTGGGTAACTCATAAAAAATCCACTTGGTATGGATGGACTGGTGCAAATATTGATGGATGGACTTTTAACACCAACGGTTATATAGGTGTATATAGTACCTCATATGGTTACAATAATGGTTATCCCAACTGGACAATACCAACTAGTGTAAGCTGGGGAGGAAATAGTATTAATGACCTCACTCATTATTTTAGTTTTTCAATAAATGACATTACCAATGGAGATCCTAACGTATATAAATGCACAATGATAATGGGAATGAATTGGAGTGCAGTTTCCTACGGGAATCATCCATATAATTTTACCACAAATACTGAGTATCCCAATGGAATTAGTATTGATTTACAATAATGTTACTTGTTATGATTAATGAACAATAAAATACCGTAGCAGATGTTGTTCTCAACCTATTTGATTCCTCATCAAATAAGTCGAGAATAATATCTTTCACAAAAGAAAATACCAAAATATGAAAATTAGCATTTTGACAGTATGCCTCTCTCTACTTCTTCAATGTTGTACTTACGAGGACTCATTAGAGATTGAGTTGCAAAGCCCAAAACTTGTACTCAATTCTATACTTAGTGCTAACGAAGAACCCTATTTATACGTAGGAAAAGTTTTTAGTCCGACCGAAAAAAATATTACTGAACATTTTATCAATAATGCCAATGTGTTTTTATATGAAAATTTAACCTTAGTAGGATCATTAATCTATCAAAAAAATGGTATTTACAAATTACCAAGTTTTAAAATCAAAGAAGGTAAAAATTATCAATTTAGCGTAAAAGTAAGCGGTTATCCAGATGCCAATAATACACCAGTTTTAATACCCCAAAATGTTGAAAGTAATTCCGTTGTCTTTGATAATAATACCGTTTATCCCACTGAAAGTTATTCATATGGAAGTACTGGCTATTATAAGGGACGTTTATTGAGTGTAAAGTTACCGAGTACAATAAGTGAAAAATATTACGGATTGAGTGTTAATGGAACAAAAAATGGTAGTGACGTAAATGGTAATATTTACCCAATTGAAGTAGGGACAACCTCTTTGTTTAAACTAAATACGGACTGTTATAAATATCAATATTTGATAACAAATATTGATTATAATCTTGTTA
>JANXRS010000410.1 GCA_025356745.1 Arcicella sp. | reverse complement strand
GCAATTCCATCCATCGCCACTCTATCAAATGGAGGAAAGTCTCTATCAGCAGTGATATTTTCTGCCAAAATTTTACCCAAACTTTCTAAGAGGGAAACTTCTGAAATATTGGGTACGAAGGCATTTTCTGCTACTATTTTTAGGGCTTCTTTTACGGAAATCATGTTTTTGCAGTACGGACAACCTTATCCGTAATTAAATCATTACTACGGACAAGGCTATCCGTATTACAAACTATTTATCTTTGTGCAAAAATAACAATTCTCTCGTACAAAACTGATTATGTCGTCATTCTCGCATTTAGATAACAACAACAACCCTTCAATGGTTGATGTCTCCGAAAAAGCCATTACCAAACGTACCGCCACGGCTCAAAGTATTGTGGTTTTGACAGACGAAATTATCGCCAATTTTAAAGACGGAGACCTCCAAACCAAGAAAGGTTCTGTCCTCCAAACCGCCATTATTGCGGGAACGATGGGAGCAAAAAAGACTTCCGATTTGATTCCACTTTGTCACCCTTTGGGTTTAGATTCTTGTAAATTTAATCTAGAAGTGTCTGGAAATGAGATAATTATCCAGTGTACTTGTTCATTAACGGCTAAAACGGGCGTTGAAATGGAAGCACTCACGGGTGCGAGTGTTGCCGCCCTAACTGTGTACGATATGTGCAAGGCATTTTCGCACGATATTGTGATAAAAGAGACAAAATTATTATTGAAAACGGGTGGAAAAAGTGATTATGGAAGATAATATTCTACCCAAATCTTTGTTATGCGGTCTTATTCTATCGGGTGGACTCAGTTCCCGCATGGGCGAAGAAAAACGCTTGATTCATTATTACGGCAAAACGCAAGAACAATATCTCTTTAATTTATTAACATCTTATTGTTCAGAAGTTTACGTATCAATTAATCAGAATCAGGCGACGAATTTACCCCACATTCGAGACGTTGATTTATCCATGAAAAGTCCAATTGTAGGTATCCTTTCTGCTTTTCAGCATAATCCAAACACGGCTTGGTTTGTGGTGGCTTGTGATATGCCCTTTATTTCTGAAAAAACAATAGAATTTTTATTACAACATCAAAATACGGAGAAATACGCAACAGCTTTTGAAAATCCTGACGAATATTTCCCCGAACCATTATTAACCATTTACGAACCTAAAGTCTATCAAAACTTGCAAGAAGCCGTTAATCAGGGCAAAAAATCTCCCATGAAAGTTTTGCAAAGCCTTGATATTGAGTTAATAAAAGACTTTGATTTTCAATGGATTAAAAATATTAATACTGTGGAGGAAAGGACAATAATTCAGCGTTTTTAGTAGAATTTACGGGTAATATTCTTATCTCTATCTAAAACCTTTATTATGCAAGAAATAGCCTTTACCATGAAGCTCAAAAAAGGATTTGAGCAAGCGTACAAAAAGCGTCACGATGAAATTTGGGAGGAACTTTCAACCAAACTTTATGAGGCTGGAATAAGAGATTATGCCATTTATTTGGACGAAGATAGTGGTACTTTATTTGCCGTTCAAAGACGTATTGACGGACACACCATTGATTCGCTTTCAGCATTACCCATCATGAAAAAATGGTGGGCTTTCATGGCTGATATTATGGAAACAAATCCCGATAATTCACCCGTTTCGACCTCATTGACTTGTGTTTTCAGGAATTATCCTCAATAACTCTTTCAAAAACTATGAAAAAATCAACCTTCCTGATTCTCTTTTTCCTACTTTTACAAGTACCAATTTTCGCCCAAAAAAACCTAACGCTATGGTATAAACAACCCGCTCGAAATTGGAATGAAGCCTTGCCAATCGGTAACGGACGCATCGGAGCGATGATTTTTGGCAGACCCGAAAACGAACTTATCCAACTCAACGAACAAACACTTTGGTCGGGTGGACCAGTGAATAGAAATCCAAACCCAGAAGCCTCAAAACACTTGCAAGAAGTCAGAGATGCTATTTTTGCAGAAGATTTTATTAAAGCAGAGCAATTAACCAAACAGTTGCAAGGGCTATATTCAGAAGCCTACCAACCTTTGGGAGATTTGGTTTTGAAACAAAAATTTATAGGTGAAGTCAGTAATTATTACCGAGATTTAAACATTGAAAATGCTGTTTCCACGACCCGTTTTAAGGTGGGTAATACAGACTTTTCCCGTGAATTTTTCGTATCCGCTCCCGCTCAAGCGATGGTTATTCGACTGAAAAGTAGCACAAAAGGAGCGTTAAACTTTACGGCTTCTACGCAAAGTTTGCACCCGATTTTAAAATCGACTATTG
>JANXRS010000386.1 GCA_025356745.1 Arcicella sp. | reverse complement strand
CGACTGTGTCGCTATAATGCGACACAGTCGCTAATCCATGTCTGCACCGATTTTAAATCGGAGCAAGCTAAGTTTTAAACGATTTCCATCATTTCTTCTTGAGCATAAAACACTGACACTTCGTGTAAGATACCAATGATTTCTTCGTAATTCATGGAAGTTACGAACCTCATTCTGAAATCTTTAAAATGAGGTATTCCTTTAAAATAACTAGCATAATGTCTTCGCATTTCCACAATTCCCACGTGGTTTCCCTTCCAACGAATACTAAAATCTAAGTGCTTTCGGCAAACGTCTATGCGGTCTTCAATCGTAGGTGGAGCTAAATGTTCACCCGTTTTGAAAAAGTGTTTTATCTCATTAAAAATCCAAGGATAGCCAATCGCTGCTCGACCAATCATGATGCCATCTACACCAAAACGATTGCGATATTCTAAAGCTTTTTCGGGTGAATCAATATCTCCATTACCAAAAATTGGAATTCTAATTCTTGGATTTTCTAGTACTTTAGCAATTAATCGCCAGTCAGCATCGCCTCTGTATAATTGAGCTCGTGTACGTCCGTGAATTGTAAGTGCTTCAATACCAATATCTTGTAAACGTTCCGCTACTTCTTCAATATTTTTAGTGGTATCATCCCAACCCAAACGAGTTTTAACTGTTACAGGCAAATGCGTAGAATTTACAACCGCTTTTGTCATCAAAACCATTTTGGGAATATCCTGTAACAAAGCCGCACCAGCTCCACGACAAGCCACTTGCTTCACGGGGCAACCATAATTTATATCTACCAAATCGGGACCAGCGTTGGAGGCAATTTCACCACAAACTCGCATCGTTTCAATGTCGGAACCAAACAATTGAATTCCTATTGGGCGTTCATATTCAAAAATATCCAATTTCTGAACTGATTTTGCCGCATCACGAATTAATCCTTCCGAAGAAATAAACTCGGTGTACATTAAATCAGCTCCGTTTGCCTTACAAACAGCCCGAAACGGTGGGTCAGAAACATCCTCCATTGGTGCAAGCAACAACGGGAAATCCCCTAATTCTATATCTCTAATTTTAACCATTTTATGTGTAGGTGTTAATGGAGTTCTTCCAAATATTCTTAATCTAAAATTTTCTTATGCTAAAACCCAACACCTAAAATCTAAATAAAACCTAAATAATTTGTAAATTTACAACCAATATGACAAATTTCGCTACTTCTTCTTCACAAACTACTCTACCGTTTATCTCCAAAATCATGATTTTGGTGGGTTTGACAATGATTTTTATGGTCATTGGCTCCATTATTGGTATATTCTTTTTCACGCAGATTACAGGAATGCCCTTCGACCAGGTTGCTGATTTCCAAAAATATCTCCACGATTATCCAAATATGTATGATGCCGTTATGGCTCTTCAAACGTTTTCAACGCCTATTCCTTTCATCGGTGCATCGTTGTTTTTTTGGTATATTATTGAGAAACAAACCGTTAATACGTTAAGTTTCCACGAAGTAAAACCAAATGTATTTATCGTGGTGGCACTTTTAGTCATTGGATTCATGGGTTTTGATGCTTTGATTATTGAATGGAATCAAGGAATGGTTCTGCCAGAAGCCATGAAAGGCATTGAAAAATGGATGAAAAATAGTGAAGAAGCAACGGGCGAAATGACCAAATTCCTGACAACTTTCAAAACGCCTTCGCAATTGATTGTGGCATTAGTAGTAGTAGCCGTATTAGCTGGAATTAGTGAAGAATTATTATTTAGAGGAGTTCTTCAAAATATTACTTTACGGGCTTTTGGAAATCCGCACGTAGCGATTTGGTTTGCTGCTTTTACTTTTAGTTTTATTCATCTTCAATTCTACGGATTCTTTCCCAGAATGTTACTAGGGGCATTATTTGGCTACTTATATTACTGGACAAAAAATCTTTGGGTGCCAATGTTTGCCCATTTCGTTAACAATGGATTCACCTTAATAATGGCATATCTTTACTCGACAAAAGCCGTTAAAATAGATATCGAAGATACAAAATCTGTTCCTTTAAGCATGGCTTTAGGGTCTTTATTATTTACAGTATTAATATTAAGATGGTTTTGGATGAATCGTGCAGAGGTTAAATATAAAAATTAAAATAGTAAATCAGTTAACTATCAAACACTTACGATTTACATATTCTTGACTTAAGACTAATAATATGAACGACTGGAAAAAAATTTATGAATCTACGAGTCCAATTAAAGCACAATTAGCAAAAGCCTATTTAGTGGAGGAACATCAGATTGAAGCCGTAGTTTTGAATAAGCAAGATAGTTCTCTTTTATGGGGACTTTGCGAAGTTCACGTTCAAATGAAAGATTCTGTATTGGCAAAATTCCTGTTGGAAAATGAAGCAGGATTGCATTAATTATGATTTAGTGATTTCAAAATCACAACTCACCAAATCATTAATCACAACTCATAAAATAAATGAATAAAAAATTACAAACCATGTCAAACCTGCAACAGCGGGTCATTGCAGCAGTTATTGCCGTACCTTTTCTAATATTCTGTATTGTTTATAGCGACTGGACATTTTATGGACTTTTTGCCTTAATTGCTATTTTAGCACAATTAGAATTCTATAAACTTTTAGGACTCAATGGTAATGAACCTCTCACCTACTACGGAACTTTCTGTGGATTTGTATTAGTGACAGTAACTTACCTGATTGAAAAAGGGGTAATTGCAGAATCAAATTATTACATTCTTTCACCTTTAATGGCTTCTATTTTCTTCATAAAACTCTACAAAGCCAGAGACGACAAACCCTTTAGAAACATTGCTTATACCTTTTTGGGCGTGATTTATGTGGCTTTACCTTTTGCATTAGTCATTATTTTAGCATTTTTGGAACTCAACACATTTAGTTGGCAAAAGCCTTTAGGTTGCCTGTTTCTTTTGTGGGCGAGTGATACTGGTGCCTATTTTGCGGGTACCAAATTTGGGAAAACAAAGTTATTCGAGCGAGTTTCTCCAAAAAAATCATGGGAAGGAAGTATCGGCGGTTTTGTGGCATCTATGCTTGTGGCTTACGTTTTATCGTTATACTTTTTAGACTTAAAGGTATGGCAATGGTTTGGTTGTGGGGCAATTATCGTGGTGGCAGGAACGTATGGCGATTTAGTAGAATCTCTTTTCAAGCGGAGTATCAAAATCAAAGATTCTGCTTCAACCATTCCTGGACATGGCGGCTTTTTAGATAGATTTGATGGTTTATTACTTTCCATTCCATTTATCATCACATTTTTAAAATTATTTTCTTAGGATTAGATTTACGTTAAAATCTGTTAAAGACAAACCAATTCATTCATTGAAACGTTTATTTTGTGTAAGTTTACAATCTATACAATTTCAAGATGTCAATAAGCAACATATATATATATCTAACTAAGAAAAAAATAGGCAAAAATTTATCAAAATTGCTATATATCAGCACATTTGCTTTGCTTTTTATCTTCTTTTGCAACGTTTCAATCTTGGCTCAAGGGCAAGATAAATCCGTGATATTTTCGGGTAAAGTAGTTGCTGACCGTTCTTCGGAATTTTTACCAAATGCGTATGTTTTTAATCCTCATTCGGGTCGAGGCACTTTGACAGATGATTTAGGTAATTTCTCTTTGTATGTATATCCAGGCGATAGTTTGGTATTTTCTTATGTTGGATATAAGAAAAAATATTATATTATTCCTCGTGTAAATGAACAAACCCAAAGTGCTACAATTCACATGGCAGAAGAATCGAAAATGTTGGCAGAGGTGAAAGTTTATCCGTATCAAAGTGAAGATGATTTCAAAAAGGCATTTTTGGATATGAAATTGGAAAATGAAGCGGGAAGAAGAGCTTTAGAGAAGAATTTACAACAATCGAAATTAAATGTTTTAGCCCTGCAAGCGGGTTTGAGTGGGGCAGGAAATTTTCGAAACTTTTCTGACCAAATGACGTATAGTATGGCAAATCGTAATTTTGTGCAGAGTCCATTAATGGCGCTTACAAATCCATTTGCTTGGGCAAACTTCATAAAATCAATTAAAAATGGCGATTTGAAACGGGATGATTATAAAAAAGCCTATCAAGATGCTCCTTCAGAAGGTGTTTCACGCCAAAAAATCATGTCGGACATGAAAAAAGGGAATTGATTTTTAGAGGTTAGATATTAACGTTCAAATTAGAAATATCAAGGTATGAACAGTACTTCGTTACGTAAGATTAAGTACTTAATATGTTTCTTCTGTATTTCCTTAACGTTATTCTCTAAAATCTGCCCACTAACCCCTAAATAATGGAATTTATTACCGAAAATTACCGCATACGTATTACCGAAGTTGATGCTCACAGTCAGCTTACTATCCCCGCTTTGAATGGACTTTTACAAGAAATGGCTTGGCGACATTCAGTTGTTGAAAAGGTTTCAGTCCATGAATTATCCGTTCAACACAACATTTCTTGGGTACTTTCTCGCTTAAAAATCTGGATTAATAGACTGCCAAATTACGATGAAACTGTAACGGTAAAAACGTATGTTCAAGGCTTAGATAAGTATTTTTATCACCGAGATTTTAAGGTATTTGATGCAGCAGGAATTGAAATAATTAGGGCAAATAGTGTGTGGGGATTGATGAATATTGTCAAAAGAAGACTTACTTCCATACCCGAATGGATGATTGCTTTAACAGAAATTAGTACAGAAAAACCTGTCGAAAAGGTTTCAGGGAAAATTTCTGGAATAAATACGATTGAAATGGAAAAACGATTCGATATTCGTTGGCATGACATAGATTCTAATCAGCACGTCAATAATACAAAATATGTGGAATGGTTAATGGAAAGTATTCCAACTGAAGTTTTAAATAAAGGAATACTTCGTTCGATTGATATGATTTTCAAAAATGAGAGTGTTTTGGGCGATAAAATCACCACGCAAAGTCAAGGAATTGAACAGGGATTTATTCACCGAATTATTAATCAAAATGGACAAGAATTGGTGACAGGAGAAACAGTTTGGGGATAAAATTTCATCCCAAAACCTCCTTAATCACTTTGCCATGCACATCAGTCAATCTAAAATTTCTGCCTTGAAATGGATAGGTGAATTTCTCGTGGTCGAATCCTAAGCTATGCAGAATTGTTGCCTGTAAATCATACGTAGAGGTTCTGCCCGAAATTCCAGCATAGCCCATTGGGTCCGTTTCACCGTGGGTGTATCCTTTTTTGATGCCTCCGCCCGCCATCCAAATAGTAAATGCTTCTGTGTGGTGGTCACGCCCTTTGTAGGCTAAAACTCTGCCCTCACGATTTTCTTGCATGGGTGTTCTGCCAAATTCTCCGCCCCAAACAATAAGCGTTTCGTCTAATAATCCTCTTTGTTTTAGGTCAATTAATAAAGCAGTTGTGGCTTGATCGGTTTCTTTGCATTTACGCTGTAATCCTTTCCCCACCGAGCTATCTTCACCCGTTCCGTGCATGTCCCATCCCCAATCGAAAAGCTGGACAAAACGTACGCCATTTTCCACTAATTTTCTGGCTAATAAGCAGTTATTGGCAAAACTTTCTTTGCCTAATTCCGTTCCGTACATCTCGTGAATGTATTTGGGTTCATTTTTTATGTCCATTACCTCGGGTACGGAAGTCTGCATTTTGAATGCCATTTCATACTGAGAAATCCTTGCAATTGTCTCTGGGTCGTGGAATTCTTCGTATTGTTTTTGATTGATTTTATTAATTGCCTCAATCGAACTTTTACGCAAATCTCTACTCATACCTTCGGGGTCAGTAATATATAAAACGGGATCGCCTTCCGAACGACATTGAACACCCTGATAAACCGAAGGCAAAAATCCACTTCCCCATGCCGATTTCCCTGCATCTGGATTTCGCCCGCCCGAAGCTAACACCACATAACCAGGCAAATTTTGATTCTCAGAACCAAGACCATACGTTACCCACGAACCCATCGCAGGACGACCCAATCTGGGCGAACCCGTGTGCATTAATAATTGAGCAGGTGCGTGATTGAATTGGTCAGTGTGCATAGCTTTCAAGAACGAAATTTCATCGGCAACAGTCTGTAAATTAGGCAGATTATCGGATAGCCATGCTCCACTTTTACCCACTTGCGAAAATTTTGCCTGAGCTCCCAACATATTAGGCGTACCTCGGATAAAGGCAAACTTCTTTCCTTCCAAAAATGAAGCTGGACACGGCAAACCATCCATTTTTTGGAGTTCTGGCTTATAATCAAACATTTCTAATTGTGATGGAGCACCAGCAGTATGAATATAAATCACGGATTTTGCCTTACCTAAAAACGGCGAATTCTTAGGTGAAAGTGGATTTTGAGCATTCGTTAAAGCATTGGCAGACATATTGCCAGTCCCACAGCTTTCAAGAAATGAACCCATCGCTATTATGCCGATTCCAGTGGTGCATTGTTTGAGGAAATGTCTGCGGGTTTCGTATTCTATGAGCTGTTTTTGGGCTTCTTGGTAAATTTTCATTTTGTTTATTTTTTTAATATTACTCCTTCATCACAAACTCATCCAAATTCAAAATCGTCATTGCCACCATCGTTTTTGCCGCTAAATCAGGCATATTTTTGGGCTTGATGCTGTTGTCTTCACAATATCCTAAAAACTTCATGGCTTCATTCGGTTTTTTCTTGAAATCCTGCAATGATTTTTGGTATAACTCATTCAAAATCAACAATTTATCATTGGATATTTCTTTAGACATTGCTAGCGAATATCCTTTGCGAATTTGACCATTAACATCCATTTTTTCGTTATCCATTCGCTTGGCAAAATACTTGGCACATTCCACATATACGGGGTCGTTTAAGCTCGTCAAGGCTTGTAAAGGCGTGTTGGTCCGTAAGCGTCTCGCCAAACAAATTTCTCTACTCGTTCCATCAAAAGTCATCATGGATGGATACGGGCTACTCCTCCGCCAATAGGTATATAAAGCACGTCTAAATTGATCTTCGCCTTCACTTTGTTTCCAACTAATACCGCTGTATGGAGCTCCCCAAATACCTTCGGGTTGATAGGGCATTACACTTTTCCCGTACATTTTATTACTCAAAATACCACTTACCGAAAGGGCTTGATCTCGCACTTGTTCCGCTGATAATCTAACCCTTGCTCCACGAGCAAAATGGCGATTGGCTGGGTCTTTTTCCAGCATTTCTGGTGTAACTTTTGAATCTTGTTGATAGGTTGCCGATAATACAATTTCACGCAGCAATTGCTTAGGTTGCCAGTTGTATTCCTTCATGAATTTGATTGAAAGATAATCCAACAGCTCAGGATTTGAAGGAGTAAAGCCCTGTGTACCAAAGTCTTCCATCGTCTCTACGAGTCCAATGCCAAAGAGTTGTTCCCAAAAACGATTTACCGCTACCCTTGCCGTGAGCGGATTTTGTTCACTGCCAATCCAAGTGGCCAAACCCAAGCGGTTTTTTGGTAATCCTTTGGGTAATCCACCAAATAAACTAGGAATATCTGGTTGAACTTCTTTGGTTTTTACCGTCCAGTTTCCTCTTTCAAAAACGTTTGATTTTCTGTGTAAATTTTGTGGGTTTTCATCCATCACGAGTGTTACATCCGTACTAATATTTGCCAATCGCCAGAAATCTTTTTGCATCAAATCATACTCAGGATTGTTTTTTGCAGGAAATTCACTTAAAAATCCAAACCAATCGAAATAAGCAGTATAATCTTCTTTACCTTTCAAACTTGGATTTATAGCTTTGAAATATAGGTTGTGAATGCCGTTTACAGGCTTGAAAAATACCTGTTTTGACTGATACCCTTTTGTAGTATCTAACTTAGTAGTAAGTAAAATTTCACCATCAATTTTATCGACATGAATCGCAAATATTCCTCCATTTTTAGATGAATTATACCGAAAAATCATTTGATTCTTTCCATTCAAATCAACATTTTTCAATCGGGTTGAACCTCCGTTTTGCATACCTAAAAACTTGGTATCAGATAATTCAGATTTTATGAACTCATCACATGAAAGTGAATTATAAGTAGGTTGCCAAGTCTTCAAAAACTTGTTATATTCATTGGCTTTTTCAAGGGAAGAATTCTTCTGAATCCAATTTTTAATACTGATAACTTTAGCAGAATCTTCTTTCTGAAAAAGTCTTAAATGTGGATAATCACCGTAAGAATCTTCGTCACGGGTATTATTAAAAAAAGCCATATACTTATAATAATCCTCATGCCGAAAAGGGTCGTAGGGATGACTATGACACTGAATACAACTAAAAGTTGTACCTTGCAAAACCTCCCAAGTAGTGCTTGTTCTATCCATAACCGCCGCCGTTCTGAACTCTTCGTTATCCGTTCCGCCTTCGTCATTGGTCATCGTATTACGGTGAAAACCTGTGGCAATCAATTGATTATCAGTAGGATTGGGCAATAAATCTCCCGCCAATTGTTCTTTAATAAATTGATTGTAAGGCATATTTTGATTGAAGGCATCAATCACATAATCCCGATATTTCCAAATGCTTCGTTGGTCATCCCTTTCATAGCCTTTTGTATCAGAATATCTCGCTAAATCTAACCACATACCCGCCCAACGTTCTCCATATTGTGGAGAAGCCAAAAGTTTATCAACCGCTTTTTCGTAAGCATTATCAGATTTATCATTCAGAAAATCAGAAAGTTGTTGTTCCGTTGGAGGAAGTCCCGTGAGGTCGAGACAAACACGGCGAAGGAGCGTTCCTTTTTCAGCTTGTTGAGAATGTGTTAGGTTTTCTTTTGCTAATTTATCAGCTACAAAATAATCAATATCATTTTTCTCCCATTTTGGCGAAAACCAATCTGTGAAGCCCGCAAAGAAGTTTTTGTTAGGAATATTTGGCATTT
>JANXRS010000360.1 GCA_025356745.1 Arcicella sp. | reverse complement strand
TGAAATAATTATCGAGTTTTACTCAATAATTACAAAAAAAATACTTCCTTTAATACGGGAATTTCGCACTCTTTTTTAACATCAAAAGGTTGGTCATATCCAGAAGAAATAAAATTTGTTAAATTCGATAATTATAGCCATTATTGCGACATTACCATTTCACCCAATGGCTCTGTAATGGTAATGTCGATTATGAGACCCAGTACAATTGGAAGAAGAGATTTGTATGTTTCCTTTAAAAAAGATGAAAATCTTTGGTCAGAACCAATCAATATGGGAAGACAAATAAATACAAATGAAGATGATGCATCACCATTTATAGCGGCAGATGGAAAAACATTGTACTATTCAACGCAAGGCTTTACAGGATATGGAAACAATGATATTTATAAAACTGAGCGTTTAGATAATAGTTGGTTGAATTGGTCTGAACCTGAAAATTTAGGCCCCGCCATTAATACCGCTGAATGGGATGCTTTTTTTACCATTCCCGCTTCTGGGGAATATGCTTATCTGTGTTCATCAAATGCTTCTAAAAAGGAGGATATCTATCGATTAGATTTACCAAAAACTGCTAAACCAGAATCTGTTGCTATCATTTCTGGAAATGTGGTAAGTACAACTGATAAAAAAACGGTTGTGTGTATTCTAAAAATGACTCCGCAAAATGATAAGTTAAAACCTGAAGTCAAAAATTATGACCCAGTTACTGGTTTATTTAGTTTTGTTGTTCCATTGAAAGAAATTTATGATTTTGTTCCTTATGCTAAAGGCTACTTAGGCTTGAATGAAACGATAGATTTATCGAAAGAAATTTCTTACCGTGAAATCAAAAAAGACTTTTATTTAATGCCTTTGGAAGTCGGTAATAAAGGCGTATTGAACAGTTTTACGTTTGAACAAGGAGAGTCAAAATTACAAGCCCCTGCCCTGAAAGATTTAGATAGAATAGTCCAAGCGATGCTTGATTTTCCAACTTTGGAAATATTTTTTGAAGGACATACAGACAATCAAGGGGATTTTCAATTAAATTTAAAGTTATCCGAAGAACGCCTTGAAGAAGTTAAACATTACTTAGTTTCAAAAAGTATTTCTCCCGAAAGAATTACCTCGAAAGGATGGGGACAAACCCATCCAATTGCCAGCAATGCCACTGAAGAAAGACGCAAATTAAATCGACGTGTGGAGTTTACGATTGTCAAAAAATAGACCGTTTAATATGTTCTAATTAGATTCTATCCATTCATATTATGCAAAATTCGTAAAAAACCGCTATTTTTGTAAATGAAATATGTTTATGACGAACCCATCTTTTAATGACTATCTCAAATCACACTACAATAGAATCTTCCGCCGACTTAAAAAAGTTACAAGGTACGCTTCGCATCAAAATTTTGGAAATGTACTTCAAAGCCAACGCTGGACACATTGGTTCTTCGCTTTCATGCGTAGATTTAATGATTGGTTCATTGATTTCGCATAGAAGAGAAAATGAGGTTTTTTTGTTATCGAAAGGTCATGCTGCCGCCTCTTTGTATGCTTGTCTGCACGAATTAGGAGAAATTTCGGATGAAGTTTTAACAACTTTTTACAAAAATGGCACCATACTTCCCGCCCATCCAGCTCCCAACAAAATTAAAGGGATTCCTTTTGCAACAGGTTCTTTAGGACACGGTTTGCCAATTTCTATTGGCATTGCCCAAGCCAATAAAATTCTAGAAAATGACGAATTTACCTACGTTTTAATGTCAGATGGTGAAACCAATGAAGGTACAACTTGGGAAGGTGGACATTATGCTGTGGCGAAAAAATTAGATAATCTTATTGTGCTAATTGATAAAAATGGCTTACAAGGTTTTGGAAGTACTGATGATATTTTAGGAGAATCAGCTGATAAAAATAAATGGGAAGCCATGGGTTTTGAAGTAGTTGAATGTGATGGACACGATGTTGAAGAAATATATAATCAGATTGAAATTTTTAAAATTCGCAAAAATGGATTACCCAAAGTATTAATCGCCAATACAATAAAAGGTAAAGGTGTTTCATACATGGAAAACAAAATGGAATGGCATTACTTACCTATGAAAACGGAACAGTATGAAAAGGCAATTAATGATGTTAAAAATACTTACAACCAATAATTCTTATAAAACCTATAATCTTATCAATAAATGACCGATTCGGTAAAAGCTAAAATCTTATCTCTCAATGGCCCTATTTTTGTTTATGGTGCGAGTGGATTTATCGGAGCAAATCTTTTCGCAACTATTTTCAGTATTCGTAAAGACTGTTATGCCCTAACGCATGATGCCCAAAAAGCATGGCGGTTAAAACTCCTTGACGTTCCTGCGGAAAATATTGTTCACTGTGATATTGTCTCAAATTATTCAGTTCAAGAGGTTTTTAAAAGCTACCAACCCAAGACAATCTTTAATTTAGCAGCATACGGAGCATATTCCAAACAAAAAAATGTTGTTTTGACTTATGAAACCAATGTAATTGGAACGGTTAATTTATTAGAAAATCTTAATCCTGATATGGTTTACATCCATGCAGGCAGTAGTTCTGAATATGGTTTTAACTGCACGACTCCAAAAGAAACTGATACGCTCGAACCCAACAGTCATTATTCAGTATCGAAGGTTTCGGCGGCGTACATGATTCAATTTTACGCTCGTGTTCACGAAAAAAATGCTATAAATCTACGACTTTATTCAATTTATGGTGATTGGGAAGAACCCGACCGTTTAATTCCAAAATTGATTGAAAGTATACGTCAAAATAAATTACCAAATTTTGTTTCCAAAGATATTAGCCGTGACTTTGTGTATATGTCTGACTGTGTGGAAGCATTTATTGATTCAGCTTTGAAAATGTCGCCTCAAATCCGAGGAAATTCCTACAATATTGCAAGTGGACTAAAGACAACGATTGGTGATTTAGTAGAAATTTGTCGTAAAGAATTTAATATAAAAGAAATTCCTACATGGGGAAGTATGGAAAACCGTTCATGGGATTTAGCAGAATGGTTTGGTGACCCAACGGAAGCGAATAAAGACTTAGGATGGTTCGCAAAAACACCCCTCAATGAAGGACTTAGCCAATATTTGAATTGGCAAACGGCAGTTCAATACGAAGAGAAACTATTACCAGCTTTTCAAAATCCTTATCTTAATCCAGTCATAACAGCAATCATTGCGTGCTACAGAGATGCTGAGGCAATTCCGTTTATGTACGAGCGATTGGTCAAAACTTTCAATGAAATGAAGGTGCGTTACGAAATTATTTTCGTTAACGATTGTTCACCAGATAATACGGAGGAGGTTTTAGAAGCTATTTGCAACAAAGATCCAAACGTTATTGGAATAACTCATTCAAGAAATTTTGGTTCCCAAGCAGGATTTTTGTCGGGTATGGAAATTTCTACGGGTGATGCCGTAGTATTAATGGATGGAGATTTGCAAGACCCGCCCGAAGTTATGCCTAAATTCTACGAAAAATGGATGCAAGGTTACGAAGTAACTTATGGCGTGCGAGTTCAACGGGAAATGCCCGCTTGGCTGCATTTTTTCTATAAAACGTTTTACAAAATTTTCAAAAATATGTCCTACATCAACATTCCAAAAGATGCAGGTGATTTTTCGATGATTGACCGTAAAGTGGTAAAAGAGTTAGTAAATCTTCCAGAAACTGAACAATTTCTTCGGGGATTACGGGCTTGGGTAGGTTTCAAACAAACGGGAGTCGATTATATTCGTCCTGAAAGAATGTTTGGGGTTTCTACTAATAATTGGCGTAAGAACATTTGGTGGGCAAAAAAGGCTATATTTTCCTTCAGTTTTGTGCCTTTGGAAATTATGTCCTATGCAGGATTTATAATGACGTTTGCCTCAGTTTTGGGGATTATTTGGCAAATATTAGCAAAATTAGTTTTCTATCCTGACACACCTTCGGGACTTTCGACAGTTATTATCTTAGTAATGTTTTTTGGAGGAATTAACCTTTTAGGAATCAGCTTCTTAGGAGAATATATTGCTAAGATTTTTGAAGAAACAAAAAAACGTCCAAAGTTTATCAGAACCAAAGTAAGAAAAGGAATAAAACGATATAATACATCGGAAGAAATAAAAAGATTAGTAGAAGAACAAAGGAAATAAGGAAGAATGGAGATAGCAGAAATGAAGACAATTTTTTCTGTCTCCCTCACTCCTTTCAAAAATATGAGAAGAGAATTTTCAGATGCCATCGAAAAACTTGCCCTTAAAGACGAAAAAATCGTTTTTATTACGGGTGATTTGGGTTATAATGCACTCGAAAACTTACAATCAACATTAGGTAATCGTTTTATTAATGCTGGTGTTGCCGAACAAAACATGGTAGGCTTAGCGGCAGGAATGGCTTACAAAGGCTTTAAAGTTTTTTGTTATTCAATTGCTCCTTTTGTCGTTTATCGTTGTTGGGAACAATTCAGAAATGACGTATGCCTTCATAATCTACCCGTTTTTTTAGTAGGAAATGGAGGAGGATACGGCTACGGAATTATGGGAAGTACGCACCATGCCATTGAAGATTTGGCAGGATTAAGTTCTTTACAAAACGTAAAATGTTGGGTTCCAGCTTTTGCTGATGAAGTAGAATCTTTTATAAATCAAATAGTTGCCGATGGCCGTCCTGCCTATTTACGTTTGGGTGCTGGTAAGCAAACACCCGCCCATGAAGGTGAATTTGGAAGTTTGAAATGGGTGGTTAAGTCAGAGAATCCCAAAGGTGCCATTGTTGCCTTAGGTCCAGTTGCTAATAACGTAGTGAGTGTTTTACAACAAGAAGAATTTAACAATCAATTTAATTTATATACTGCTCAAAACGTTCCTTTAACGATTGACTCAGAAGGCTTTAAATTATTGCAATCAACTGATAATTTATTAGTGGTTGAAGAACACGTGAGTATTGGTGGGTTGGCTCAACAGCTTTCAGTTCAATTAATGGAACGAGGCATTTCATTCAAAAAGTTTATAAGTTTGCGAGCAGAAGGTTATCCAGATGGCACTTACGGTGATCAAAATTTCCATCAAACGCAATCTGGTTTAGATGCTAATAATATTGCTGAAAAATTAAGACTGTTTAAGTAAAGTACTCAAACTATGATTTAAACGGAAGTCTTCCTTCAAAAGGACGACTTCCGTTTAAATCATAAAATTTGATATAAATCATTGTTAATTTATTAAATCGCAAATTTGAATTACAGCCGAAAGTTAATTAATCCTTATCTCTTGAAATCATTTCTTTCAAAGAATATGCTTTGGGGTTTTCTGATTTTTCTTCCCATTGCCATCTATTTTTATTTCCTTTCAGAATATGCCCTAAATATTCCGAAATGGGACGACCATGCCCTAAAAGCATTTGTTCTTGATTTTCAAAATACGAAAGAATTTATTCCAAGACTTCAAACCTTTTTCAAACAACACAACGAACACCGAATTGCTTTTGATAGAGTCTTTACCTTAATCGTTTTCTGGATTCATGGTAGCATTGAATATCGGTGGTTAATGTGGGTTGGAAATTTTACGTTAATAGGCGTTTTATTAATTTTCTATAAAATCTTCCAAAAACAAAAACATTCACTTGCTTTCTTTATACCCATTCCCTTGATTCTCTTCCAGTTACAACTCTGGGAAAACACTTTTTGGGGAATGGCAGCTATGCAAAACTTTGGAATTATCTTCTTTATTATTGGGTTAATTTACCTAATTAGTTCTCCCAAAAGACTGTATTTTTATGTAGCACTGTTATTTGCTTTTTTTGTTACTTATACCAGTGGAAATGGAATTACTGCATTTCCAATTTGCCTTGTCTTACTGATTTTACAACGAAGATTTAAAGACTCTATAATCTTTGGGGGCGTGGCTATGTTATTGGTATTTTTATATTTTTATCATTATCAAATGCCTTCTAATAATCCTTCCATGAATGGCATCGGTATCGGAAAAATTATATTCGGTTTCTTTTCGTTTTTAGGTTCAGTCTTTGACCTTCTACTCTATTCATCAGGACGAATTAAATTTACTATTATTTTAGGAGCACTGTTGTTTATTATCTGTACGTTAATTGCCATCTATTTAATCTTTAACAGCAACCTATTAGCTAAACAACGAAATCTGAATCAACCCGAATTATTTATTTTGGGTAGTTTTATGTTTTTAATCGGCACTGCCATCGTAGTAACTTATACAAGAATTAGTTATGGAGACGTTGGTTTACTAACAAGTCGATATAAGATTTATTCTATTTTATTATTAATTACGCTATATCTTGCCATTATTTCAAAACTTGATTTAACGCAAATAAAATGGGTAGCTTTTCCTTTAATTTTTGCGGCCCTTTGTTTTAACATATTGGCAAATTATCACAATTTTAAAGAAGTCATTAATTTTAGAAATCAATTAATATGTTTTGGAGTAAATTGGAAATTAGACCCAATACAACCTCTTGCATCTACAAATATCCTATTGCATAAATCACCAAGATTGATGCTTGACAGCCATTTATCTGAGATTCAAAAACCCGTAGAATTATATCCAGTTTGGGAAGAAAAGGTTTTAAAATCAAGAATTTCTAATGGAATATTTCTACAAAATTTCAATTTCCCAACCCTATCTGAAAAAAATGATGGTATTTTTTTCATCGTTCAATCTAAAACCAGAACGTATTTAATGCCTTCACAATTGATGAGTAACTCCTTAATTTCATTTTTGAAAACGGGGAAATATTGGCAAAAAGGATTTGTAAGTACATTAAATAATGATGAATTTGAAAATGGAAAATATCGTTTGGGAATTTGGATGCAACAAGGACTTCAAAGCAAAGGTTTTTATTTGAATGATTCGCTAATTGTAAATATTGCTAAACCTAAATCTGTAAAAACAAACTGGTAATTTTTTATGAAACAAGAAACCTATTTTTCTCAACTTGATGGAATCCGATTTTTGGCGGTCGGTTTGGTGCTGATAGACCATTGGTTAGCGGAAAGCAATGTGCTTCCATTGGGTCAATTGGGCGTTACCATGTTTTTTGTATTGAGTGGTTTTTTAATTACTCGAATCCTGATTCAAAGCAAATTAAAGGACGATAATACGGGCAGAAGTCACTGGTTTTCTGTTAAGCAATTCATTATTCGTAGAAGTATCCGTATTTTTCCGATATATTTTCTTGCGATTTTCATTTTATATGTACTGGATGTGCCTCCAGTGCGAGATACAATTTGGTGGTGTCTGACCTATTCTACAAATCTTTACATTGCCTCTAAAGAACACTGGATGGGAACTATTGACCATCTTTGGTCGCTTGCCGTTGAAGAGCAATATTATCTAATATTTCCGTATTTGATATTATTTTTACCATCCAAGCACTACTTAAAGATATTAATATACATGATTTTTATTTCTGTGGGAATACGAATATTCCTATTTTTAAATGGAAGTGATTGGATGGTTCAATACGTTTTAATGCCTACTTGTTTAGATAGTTTTGGATTAGGTGGATTGCTGGCATACTTTTTTACCTTTAAAAAAGAGACTTACTTTAAAGAATTTAGTACACCTAAATACTTAATATTGAGTTTATTATTACTCATTGTTTTCTTATATTTTTCCAGACAATATCAGTTATCATCAAATCAAACCCATCATTTTGGTAATTTAGTATTAGAGAGGTTTATAGGTTCACTATTCTGTTTTTTCCTTATTGCCAGAGCTGTTTCGGGCTACGGGGGAATTATGAAATGGGTGCTTGAAAATCCCGTTAGTCGTTATTTGGGACGAATAAGTTACGGGCTTTATTTATACCATAATTTTATTTATAACTTTTTTCACACCCCACAAACTAGTTTAATCTTAAGATTTTTACATAGAATCCAAAAAATCATTCCTACGATTACTCATAATGCAGTTTTTGAAATAAGTTACTTCTTCGGAATTACTGTTATCATTGCCTCCATTTCTTGGTATTGTATTGAAAAACCTGTCAATAATTTGAAAAAATATTTCACTTATTGACCACTTGATAAAAAGACAACCAAGTTTAATTTAGAAAATCGTTATTGTAAACCTTATTAGGTATTTTTGTAAAAATATTTAGCGTCCAACAACCCTTTTTAATGAGCATCAAATTAGCCATCATAATGCCTGCCTACAACGAACAAGAATGCATGGCAGACGTAGTAAAAATCTGGTCAGACCTTTTAGACACTGAATTTGCAGGAGAAAATACTCGGCTAATCGTAGTAAACGATGGTTCGAAAGATAATACTGGAAAAATTCTTGATTCGCTTGTTCCTCAATATCCTAAACTTGTAGTAGTTCATCAAGTGAATGGTGGACACGGAAATGCAGTGGTACACGCCTATCGTAAAGCCGTTGAATTGGAGGCCGAATTTGTCTTTCAAACTGATTCCGATGACCAGTTTATTCCAGAAGATGTAAAAAAACTCTGGGATAAAAGAAATGAGTCTAATTTCATTTTGGGTTATCGTCAAGTAAGGCACGACGACATATTTAGATTATTAATCACCCGAATCTTGCGATATAGTATGTTTATGGTTTATGGTACTTTTATCATGGATTCTAATATTCCTTTCCGTTTAATTAAAGGTAGTTTCTTGAAAAAATTATTGGCACAATTACCTAGTCCCGTTCCCTTTGCTCCTAATATTTTCTTGGCAATTATGGCAAAAAAATCGGGTCAAGAACTATTTAACCTTCCAATTGTTCATAAAGAAAGAGCTACTGGGGAGGTTTCTATTCAGAAAATGAAACTATTAAAAGTGTGCTGGCAATCATTTAAAGAACTTTTGGATTTTAGATTAGAGCTAAACAATAAGATAACAAACCTAAAATAAGGTAGGCTAGATGATACTAAGTGCTGGGACATATTTACTCATGGCATGATTTAACTCATAAATCATTGATACTGAACAAATTATAATCAGTCATGCCATGAGTATTATGCTAACTTAATTTATCTAAATACTTAACTTGTAAAATTCTGATTATCAAATACTTACGTCTAACACTTAATAATAAACTAATAAAACTCAAACCTTAAAAATGAAACAATACGATTATCTAATAGTGGGTGCTGGATTATTTGGATCTGTTTTTGCCCATGAAGCTACTAAGAAAGGCAAAAAATGTTTAGTTATAGACCGTAGAACCCATACGGGTGGAAATATCTTTTCGGAAGAAGTTGAAGGAATAAACGTCCATAAATATGGAGCTCATATTTTTCACACTAACGATAAAGGTATTTGGGATTATGTAAATTCTTTTGTAGAATTTAACCGTTACACCAACTCTCCTGTTGCTAATTATGAAGGTGAATTATTCAATTTACCTTTCAATATGAATACTTTTTACCAATTATGGAAAGTAAAAACCCCTCAAGAAGCTCAAGCAAAAATTAATGAACAGGTGGCTGCTTCTGGTATTACTGACCCACAAAACTTAGAAGAACAAGCCATATCTTTAGTAGGAACGGACATTTACGAAAAACTTATCAAAGGATATACCGAAAAACAGTGGGGACGAAAAGCAACGGAACTACCTGCTTTCATCATTAAACGTTTACCTTTAAGATTCACTTTCGATAATAATTATTTCAACGATAAATATCAAGGAATTCCGATTGGTGGATACAATAAATTGACAGAAGGGCTTTTGAATGGAATTGAAGTTAGAACCGATATTGATTTTTTTAAGGATAAAGCAAGCTTAATGGCTTTGGCTAATAAAACTGTTTTTACAGGAAATATTGATGAATTCTACGCCTATCAATTCGGAAAATTGGAATACCGAAGTTTAAAATTTGAACATGAGATTTTAAACCAAGAAAACTATCAAGGAAATGCAGTTGTCAACTATACCGAAGCTCATATTCCTTATACACGCATACTTGAACACAAGCATTTTGAGTTTGGGAAACAGCCCAAAACCGTTGTTACAAAAGAATATCCCTGCGAATGGTCAGCTGGAATGGAAGCTTATTATCCCGTAAATGATGAAAAAAACAACGAATTATTTAAAAAATACCGTGATTTATCTCGCCAAGAAGAGAATATCATCTTCGGTGGACGTTTAGCAGAATACAAATATTATGATATGCACCAAGTAATTGGGTCAGCATTGGTTACTGCAAAAACAGTATTGTCTTAAAATTAAAGATTTGAAAATAGCTACTTTCTACAGTTAATTATCAATTAATAATCTATGGTTAAGAGTACCTATTTTCAAATGTTTAAGTAAAATCACCTCTATTATGAAACAGAAACTACTTTTCTTGGCGATTGCAATTGTAGGAATAGGTGGCTATATTTTTTATCATCAGAAAAATCAACAGAGTCGTATTATTACCAATTTTATCCCCGACAATACGCTGGTTTTATTAGAAACTAACGAAATATCTACAGTAAAAAATAAAATTATTCCTCGAATTCCTCTTCTTTCGCAAGCTTCATTGCAATATCAAGTTTTCAAAAATATTGGACTTAAAGACAAGGATATTCATAATTTAATCCTTAAAAAAACGCTCTATTTTGCTTTAATTCCAGAAGGGAAAAACCAATTATCCTTTGTAAGTTACTTGCCTTTATCATCTGACGATGAAGACTTTATCAAAAAACTAGCAAGTCTATCACAAAATACTAACGGTAAAAGAATAATCACTCATACCACCCAAGGTTTCAAAGTTTCGGAGGTTATTAATGAAAATGCTAAATCTATTTTTGCATTTATTATTCAAGATAATTTCTTAATTTTCAGTTCTTCGAGTTTAGCAGTAGAAGAAGCTGTTTTACATAAAAAAAATGTTTGGATAAATACCTTAAAGTTAAATTCTATCAATTTTGATGCTAATTTGATATTTACCAACACGCACTTTAATCAATCAGCAATAAGTAGTTTTTTGAGGAACATTACTACCGAAAAAACGAATAATATCATTTCATTATTTCCCGAAACGTATCAATGGCTAAAACCAGAAGCAAATGCCATTGAGGCGGTTAGTAATAACATAAAGACTGAGCTGTTTGAAGGGCAAGTACCTTCGGATATCAAGTGTTTTAACATGATACCAAATTCATGCTCATACTTACTAAATCTTACATTTTCTAATCGTGAAAAAATAGTAAAAAAAATAGAAGAAAATATAGATAATGACAAGATAATCAACTCATTACGAGAAAAGGCTTCTGATAAATTCGATTTTAAATTTACGAATATTTATAATCATATTGAAGGCGAAATAACTCTTTGTAGTTTTGATAATTCAGAGCAATCTACACAAAATAAAGTATTAATAATCAAGCACAAAGGATTATTAAATCCCTTAAAAGTAATTGCTCGGAATGTAGCAGAACAAAGCGAAGACGATATTTTTAGTGTCCAATATGGCAGTTTTTTGATTACTTCATTAGGAATAAAAGAATTTCCAAGTTTACTTTTTGGTAGTATTTATGGAGGTTTTGAAGAATGTTATTTTACAGAGTACAAAGATTATATCATCTTGACGAGTAATTTACCGATGATGCAAGATTATTTAGTAAATATTAGCAAAGGTAATGTTTGGAGTAATTCTGCAAAGCAAAAATCCATCATAAATAAATGTGTTCCTGCTAATTTGACCATGATTACTGAAACTTCTAAGGCTTTAAAGGGCTTAAAGAAAGTAGTAAACAATCAATGGGCGGCTAAAATCATAAGCTATGAAAATACGCTTTTAAGGGTTCAAGCTGAGATTTTACAACAAAATGCTACTGAAGGAAGACTAGTGCTTTTGAGAAATATTGAACCCGTAAAAACCACGAAAAAATTTTCAAATAAATGGATAAAATTGGGAGGAATGCCAATTGAAGCAAGTACAGAACCAATGTATTTAATTAATCCATTGAATAAAAATGCTCAAATTTTAGTACAAAGTAAGGATGAAATACTGCATTTATACGAAAATGGAAAACAAATTTGGACTTATCAATTAGTAGGAAAAATTGTAGGAGGAATTAAATATGTAAACTTTTCAAAGAAAAATGAACAGCAATTACTGGTAGTTACTAATCACAAAATTTTTATTCTAACTCGGAAAGAAAAAGGGTTTAACATCACTGCAAGTAAAAATTTTCAGGGCTTTAATTTAAATAATTTTAATGTTTTTGAAAATGAACAGGATAAATCTCAAAATTTAACCTTAGTTTCCGAAAATGGAGAATCGTTCAAATTAAATAAAGAATCGCTTATATTTTCGCCTGTTTTTATTCGAGTACAAACTAGTGAAACGCTAGCTCCAATGCCCAGTATCATCATCAAAGGAACAGAGTATGCCATTATCTTGGAGAAATCGGGTAAGTTAACGTTGCAAAATGCTAAAGGTAAAATAGCTGCAGGATTTCCAATTAGTTTAGGCGGAATTTTCAATGCACCTCCACATTTGGAAAGTGTTAATAAAAATATTGTTATTAGGACATTAAGCGAAAAAGGAGAACTTTATAAGATTAGCCTTGAGGGGAAAATTCTTGAAAAAAGACAATTATTCAGACCAGACAATGAAGCAAAATTCTCCTTGTCAGTTGATGAAAGAAGCACGGATTGGGTGCTGATGAGAACTAATGGTAAAGAAGTAATTGTGATGGATAAAAATGAGCAGGAAATGTTTGCTGTAAAGGACTTAAATTTTGGAAAAAAAGTGTTAAAATACTATAATTTAGGAATTGCAGGAAAATATTTTGCAATAAATAATGGTTATGAAACCTACAATTTTTATAATGAAAATGGGGAAAGTATTGGCGGTTTACCAATTACATCACAAAGTCACCCGAGTCTCTCTTATTCAGATTCTTATAAAAAAATTCTTATGAACATAACCACGCCGACTAGCATCGAAACTTGGTCGGTAAAAATAAAATAATATGCTTTTTAATTCTCTTCATTTCTTTATATTTTTTATTATTGTTACGCTTGGCTATTGGTCTTTGGGTTGGGCTGGAAGATGGAGACTTTTGCTTTTTGCAAGTTGTTATTTTTACATGATTTTCAAACCTGAATACCTTTTAATTCTATTTTTCACGATAGTTATTGATTATTATGCAGGAATCTGGCTTGAAAAAACCCAAGGGACACCACGAAAATGGCTTTTGATTATCAGTATTATTTCAAATGTAGGAATTTTAGCTTTCTTTAAATATTATCAATTCTTTTTTGAAAATATTTCGCATCTTTTAGGCTTATGGCAAGTAGAAAATCCATTTCCTTTGCTGAAATTTGCACTACCCATCGGTTTATCGTTCCACACTTTTCAAGCGATGAGCTATACTATTGAGGTGTACCGTGGAAATCAAAAAGCAGAACAACATTTTGGGATTTATGCCTTATATGTAATGTTTTATCCGCAATTAGTGGCTGGCCCCATTGAACGACCGCAAAATGTTTTGCCCCAATTTCACAAAAAGCAAAAATACAGTTGGGAACAGGTCAAAAGTGGGTTAATGATGATGATGTGGGGATTGTTTAAAAAAATTGTAATTGCCGACCGTTTAGCGATGATGGTGGATTATGCCTATCAAAATCCTTCGGAACAAAATGGTTTAACGCTGTTTGTGGCTACCTTTTTCTACACTTTTCAAATTTATTGTGACTTTTCTGGTTACTCGGATATTGCCCTTGGTTCTGCCCGTGTGATGGGTTTTGACCTAATGGAAAACTTCCGAACCCCCTATTTTTCAACTTCCATTTCAGAATTTTGGAGACGTTGGCATATTTCACTTTCTACATGGTTTAGAGATTATTTATACATTCCGTTGGGTGGAAATCGGGTTTCGGAATGGCGAAGATATTTCAACCAATTTTTCGTCTTTATGGTTAGCGGATTGTGGCACGGAGCTGCTTGGACTTTTGTAATTTGGGGTTCTTTACATGGTTTCTACTTAATTTTGGCTGTTTTAAGAGATAAGTATTTGCCAAAATTATCGTTACCCAATAACTTTATTGGTAAGTCAATTAATCTCATTTCAACTTTTATTTTGGTGATGCTGGCGTGGGTTTTCTTCCGAGCGAAAGGTACACACGATGCTTTAGTAGTATTAAAAAAAATAAGTTTATTTTCGTTATCTGAAACTATAAAAACCCCTCTAAGTCAAACAGAAATGCTTTTTTCGTTAATTTTAATCGTGTTTTTACTTTGGAAAGAATTTAAGTATTTTCAAATTAATACGCAAAATACCTTCCGATTTTATGGTTTAATGCTACTATTTGTAATTACCATTTATTTCTTAGGTATATTTGAAACGAACCAATTTATTTACTTCCAATTTTAAAATGTAACACGATACTTTCGTATCATTCCTAATTGTTACCGAGGTAAAACTTCGGGTTTCACGATGCTCTCAAAAACTGTAAAATATTTAACACTTTTAATAGCCCTTTTTCTGTGGCTACAAGCTTATTCGCCCTTCATTTATAAATCTTCGGGACTTTTCCCTGACGATTATCGTTACGGCGACCTTTATCGCTTATCCTACTTACCTCAATTTAAGGAGAAAGCGACTAATTGTGTTTCTTATTTTGAAGGCAATACCGAGAAATTACCTATTCATTTATTTGTAATTGGCGACAGTTTTACGGAAGAAAAAAGGGTCAGTGAAGCCGATTTTAAAGTCGAAAAATACACGTATATTCATTGGGCAAAACACGAAAATATTCAGTTAGATACGACTAAGAAAAACATCTTGATTTTGGAAACGGTTGAACGTACTTTCAAAGACCATCTCTCAGAAAATGTTACTAATTTTAACGTAACAAATCAATCGGAAAGCGATACTCAAATCAATCATTCTTGGAAGCATATTTTAAAAGAAAATATTAAAAAAGCAATCATTTTTTGTTTTCCGAAAGGAACGGAAGGACGTTTAGAACATACTTTATTTAATTACGATTTTTTCTTATGGTTTAGGGAATTAAAAGCAATGCTAAATTTTAAATTATTTGGAAGAGTTGAAAATAAAGTGGTATTATCAGCAGATGAGCAGAATATCTTTTATTCAGAAGAATCTGATTCAACCAACTCACATTCAGCATTTTACCCATTAAAACAGATAGAAATTGATAGTTTAATCATCCACCTTAATCAAGCTCGAGAAAAATATTTAAAAGCTGGATTCGATGAAGTATATTTGTCCATCATTCCCAACAAGGTAAGCATTTTATCTCCCAATTTAGGAACGTATAATCAACTAATTGAACGCATACAGAATGACCCACGAATACAAACGCCAATAATTGACACGTATTCAATTTTCAAAAAATATCCTCAAAAATATTACCTTAAAAGTGATACTCATTGGACCTGTGAAGGGCGAGATATTTGGTTGGAAAAAGTAAACAAAATCTTCATAACTCCATGACAATTACTCAATTAGAATATGTTTTGGCAGTTGAAAAACACCGAAACTTCGTACAAGCCGCCGATAGTTGTTTTATTACTCAGCCTACGTTGAGTATGCAAATTCAGAAATTAGAAGATGAATTAGGCATAAAAATATTTGACAGAAGCCGTCAGCCCGTAGTAACCACCCAAATTGGTTTGGAAATTATCCAACAAGCTCGAATCACAATAGCGGAATTTTACAAAATAAATGAAACTGTTAATGCTAATAAACATGAAGTTTCGGGTGAAATTAGAATTGGCATAATCCCTACGTTGGCTCCCTATCTATTGCCTTTATTTTTAATGGAATATCTACGAAAATTTCCTTCTATTAAGCTAAAAATCAAAGAACTAACCACCGATAGAATTATTGATGGATTAAAAAATGATGATTTAGATTTGGGCTTAGTTGCCACACCCTTACAACAGCCTAATATTAATGAATATCTTATTTTTTATGAAGAATTGGTATTATACGTTTCTCGGGAAAATGCCATTTACAAGAAAAAATATGCTCTTTCGGAAGACATCAACCCTAACGAATTATGGCTTTTGGAAGAAGGACATTGTTTGCGTTCGCAGATTGAAAACTTGTGTGAATTGAAACGAAAGTCTATTGGCAATAACCAGTTTGAATATCAATCGGGTAGTTTGGAAACCCTCCGCAAAATGGTTGAACGCAATCAAGGGATTACGATTTTACCAGAATTAGCGACTATGGATTTTGATGAAGAAAGGTTGAATTTAGTTCGCCATTTCAAAACGCCCGAACCCGTTCGGGAAATAAGTATTGTTACGCATAAAAATTTTGCAAAAATGGGTATTCTTAAATCGTTAAGAAAATGTATTATAGAATCTTTACCTAAGAAAATTAAAGACAATAAAGACCAAAATGTATTGAGTATATGAAAAACATTCCTAAAACACTAACCGCTTGGACAATGTATGATTGGGCAAATTCAGTCCATTCTCTAACAATTACCTCTGCAATTTTCCCTATTTATTTTCCTTTGGCAGCAGTGATGATGCCTTCCAAAAGCACTACACTTAATTTTTGGGGATTTCAACTTGAAAATACGGTTATTTACTCTTACGCTATTTCATTAGGATTTCTTTTATTGGCTTTTTCTATTCCTTTAGTTTCGGCTATTTCTGATTATACGGGAAAGAAAAAAGTATTTATGAAAATGTATTGTTATTTAGGGGCAATTTCCTGCATGATTTTATATTTTTTCAAAGAAGGAAATTATTACTTAGGGACTTTTGCTTTTATCTTTTCAATCGTTGGTTGGGGAGGGAGCATCGTTTTTTATAATTCTTATATTCCTGAAATTGCCACGGAAGACAAATATGATTCTCTTTCAGCCAGAGGATTTACGATGGGTTACTTAGGAAGCGTTATTTTATTGATTCAGAATCTTACAATGGTTTTAAAACCTGAATGGTACGGAGGAATATCGGGCGGAGAAGCCTCAAGAATTTCTTTTCTAACGGTTGGTATTTGGTGGATAGTTTTTGCTCAAATTCCTTTTTATTATTTACCTGAAACCCAAAAACCTCAGAAACAGGCTGGTAATTGGATTTTTAATGGGTTTAAGGAATTGAAAAAAGTTTTTGGAGAGTTACAAAAATCACTAATTACTAAGAAATTTCTTTTGGCTTTTTTCTTTTATAATATGGGAGCCCAAACGGTAATGTTCTTAGGAGCATTGTTTGGGGCGAAAGAACTTAATCTACCAACGGATTCATTAATAATCACAATTTTATTAATTCAATTGGTAGCTATTCCAGGAGCCTATTTTTTTTCTATCCTTTCTAGAAAAATAGGGAATACGAAGTCCTTATCATACATTGTGTTGATTTGGATTGTTGTTTGTATTGCGGGCTATTACATTTATACACGCAATGAATTTTATGTTCTAGCCACCGGAATCGGTTTTGTGATGGGTGGAATTCAGTCCCTTTCACGCTCAACTTATGCTAAAATGTTACCTAAAAATACTCATGATACCGCTTCTTATTTTAGTTTTTATGATGTGTGTGATAGACTTTCTACAGTGATTGGCACTTTTATGTTCGGACTTGTCAATCAAATTACGGGCAGTATGCGAATGAGTTTGTTATTTTTAACCGTAGTTTTTGCTATTGGCTATTTAATATTAAGACAAATTCCTTCCAAGAAAATTTATTAAAATTAAATTTATTGCAAATTAAATTTTTCATCCACATATTTGCTAATTCTGGGGCTGTTAGCTCAGTTGGTTTAGAGCGCCGCCTTGACAGGGCGGAGGTCGTTGGTTCGAATCTGATACAGCCCACTAATTTACTTTCAAACCATTTCAAACAGTGTTTTGAGGCAGTTTTTTGTTTTAATCAGCCCGCCTTTCTCAAAATCCCATCAAAATTAATCTTCGGTAAGGTTTAATACCTCAATCAAATCGTTAAAATATTACTTATAATGGTAGTTATTTAAAAAGTGTTGATATACAATTCTGGTTGTAATCAATGATGAACATTTTAGTCACCAAATGATGGTACCTTAGTTTTCGGGAGAATGATAGGCTTTTTCTTACATATCGTGTTATCCTTGCTCTCAGAG
>JANXRS010000359.1 GCA_025356745.1 Arcicella sp. | reverse complement strand
TCTGAGAGCAAGGATAACACGATATGTAAGAAAAAGCCTATCATTCTCCCGAAAACTAAGGTACCATCATTTGGTGACTAAAATGTTCATCATTGATTACAACCAGAATTGTATATCAACACTTTTTAAATAACTACCAAGCATTTATATTTTTCGCATTTTCTATCTTAGTTAAGATAGGAGCTTTGGCACAACAAACAGTTAGAAAACCAGTTGGAGTAATTCCTGACAGCTTTAAATCTTCATGGAGAGGAACATTTATTCCAAGTGCTTTAAAGAAGGAAAAGAAAGTTATCAGTTTGAATGATATATCAGCCAGCATAAAGAATTTGGATGAACAACCTTTTGAAAATGATTTGGAAGAAGTAAAAAGATTAAAAGAAGCCTTGGAAAAAGAAAAAGGGGGATTTGCACTTTCGCAGATTGTTAAACCAAGAATTTCAAGCGTTAACAATAAGGTTTACACAGTTAGAAAAATGAAAATAATTAATAGGTCGTCTAAATCAAGGAAAAAGAAAAGACCATGTAATTGTCCATAGCAAAAAAAACTGTTCGCTTGAACAGTTTTTTTGAATAAATACAAATGTTATTACGAATCAACGCCATTTAGGTCTATTTCTTATAAGCCACTCCCGAAATGCTCACAGTATTCGTAGGTGTTGGTGCAAAATTTTCCGACTGAATAAACACATGGGTTGCTCCTTTGGATGCTGCATCTTTTTTGAGTTTTTCAATCGCCTCAATTCTCAGTTTTTCTTGCTTGCCAAAAACCTTAGAAGCACTCGCTGAAATATCACCAATTCTTTTTAGGTTTTTTACTTCTTCGTAAATAGTTGTAATGATGATGTCTTTATTTGACGTTTGAGTTAAATTATTGCCTGTTTGTGAAACTGATGATGTAGCTGGTGAAGGTGTTACAGTGGCACTACTAACAAGAATGGCAGTTTTTGCGACTACTCCCTGCGTTGGATTTAATATCATTTCTTTTACAATTGAATCGGAAACCTTAGCAGTTTTCAGCTTAATTAAATCGTTGGACTCAACATCAAATTTATGTGCCGTTTTGCTAATTTTTTCTTTCAAAATCGTAGTTGAAACGTCTGAATCTGATAATTTTATTACATCATCATTCGTCATAGTTTCTGTCGGTGGCGATGCAACAAACATTGCTTTTACAACTTTGTCCGAAATCTTCCCTGCTCTCAGTTCAATTAAACCATGAGCAGTTAAATCAAATTGGCATTTTGCTGAACCGATTTTGGCTAAAATAATATCCTGTGATATTTTTGAAGCCTGTAAATTGACAATTTCCTTATTGCTTAGAGCATCTTGGGCAAAAGTGGTTGAATTAAAAGAAATTAAAAATAATATTGCGTATTTTAAGCTAAATTTCATACAAATATTGAATTAATAGTTTTGAAAATGTGAATTTATTATAGCATTTGTTGCTGTTGTACTTTTGGTTTTGTAACTGTCTCTTGTTTCTCTTTAACCACAGGTTTGACGAAGCTACTAACGCCAGCTTTTTCCATTTTAGTAGCCATCTCCTTTTGTTGCTTCTCTGCTTGAATTCTGCTCG
Source organism: Arcicella sp. (assembly GCA_025356745.1). Classification (GTDB taxonomy): domain Bacteria; phylum Bacteroidota; class Bacteroidia; order Cytophagales; family Spirosomataceae; genus Arcicella. Next base: position 3,571 of record JANXRS010000359.1, on the reverse strand, counting down.
CTTCCATTTGAATCATTACCTTACTCACATCCAACTTTTCAATTGGCTTAGGCTTTTTGGAATAATCTGAATGCTCCAAAGGTCTTCCCTTACGATTAGCTAAAAGTTCATTAAAATCCTTCTCATATTTGAGAGCATCCACTCGATAAATGGGTTGCATTTGTTGGTCGTTAATTAAGTCTTTTACCCCATTAATTGTTTTTCGTAAGAACTCTTTATCGTTGGGTAGTGATAAATCTATTTTACTGACAACCCCATTTCCTTCAAAATTTAACAACACCTGTGACCTTTCAATTTTACCAATTTTATCATTATTCAACTCCGTTTTTTCTTCCGCTAAATCCTTTCTATCAATTTCACCATTAATTGTTTTCATCAATTTTTCAATCTTATGATTGATTGCTTTTTCAGCTTCTTTTTGATTACGATAGGGGTGTCCTTCTCCAAAAGGAGCATTGATTTCTACCTCTAAACGGTTGGTATATTTTTTGGATAGATTTCGTTTATCATCGGGTAATGATTTCTCTAAATCTTTTGTATCTTTAACGGCTGTTACGTCCAAAGGAATTTGAGCTTTCACGTTAACATTCACATCATACCTTTCATCAAACCTGGGGTGTTTAATATTAAGGTGATTAATTCCAAAACGATAACCTGGAGGGTCATTGTCAGGATTAATCACCAATTGAGCTTGTGGATTATAACTTAATACGTTTTTAATATGCTCAGATTGAGGATTTGTTGGCTGTCCAGAAGTAGCCAAATACATTCTTTTGACATCATTAGTAGGCACTAATTGGTGATAAGAAATTGCATCCAAAGCATCCTCAAAGATGTGAATTTGATTCGCTTCTACCAATTTCAAATTAGGCATTTGTTCCTTTGAAACGGATAAAATTTCATTTTTACCCACAATTTGAACATCCTGATTATTTCCCGTATTTCGGGAAACATTGACTAATGTACCCTGTGGAATAACGATTTCACCCTTTTCATTTTGAATATCTTTTTGACTTTCAAAATAAAGATTAGATTTCCATAAACCCCCTGTACGAGTAGCATCCGAAAACCATTTTTCATTAATAGGTTTTAAAACCGTAGGGTTTTCTTTATCGGATTTGAAACCTGTACGTCTTTGAAGGATAGAAATAATTTGACGATTTTGATTGCTAATCGGGAAAGTAACATAGTCTTTTTTACTATTTGGATTATCCTTAAACGCTCTTGTACCTGCAATAATCTGATTATGAAAAATGGACTCCTTGATGATTTTTTCACTAACATCTCTGTTTTCAAGAATCTTAATTGCGGTCTTATCAAGTGGTTTAAGGGTATGTTCTTCAATCAAGTTCACCTCTCTCAACCTTGCTACTACTTTATCGTTCAAATCGTCCAATTTGATAGTACGCATGGGTTTAGTGACTCTATGGTTTTCCGATTTGAATAAAAAATTGGTATCTCCCATTAAGGAATTAACCTTCTCATTCTTAGCCCTCAAATTTCCGCCTTCCATAAAGTCAATTAGCTGAACGACATCAAAGAGTTCTCCACGATATGAATTTGACCTACGAGAAGATAATGCTCCCGTTAAATCAAACCCAAATTTTACACTAACTCCTCCTTTTTGACCATTCAAAACCGCTACTTTTGCATCTTCATTGCCCCATACTCTCCATTGTTTAGAAGTCTTATCTGCTCGTTCAGAAAATCCGTAGTTTTCCAAAACAGATTCAAAATCTAATTTATCAATCGCTTTATTATAGTCAGCAAAAGGAGTTTTATCAAGATTAAGTTGATTACCAAATCCTTGTTTTTCGAGCGTATCTTGTAAAAGAATTTGGTCATTTTGTGAGTATTGACCATATTTTACAGCAATACGAGCATTTTTGGAAAGACCATCGGCATTTAATTGTTTATGTTTCAACTTACCATTTAAGACAATTTTATCATTGTCAAGGCTCTGGAATGCAGGAGAGGTAACAGTTTCTACCTTATCGTAATAGGCTTTAAAATCCGAGGTTTTTAAACCATAGGGTGTATTGGTAAACACTGTTTTTAGTCCTGTCTTGGTATTAATGGCAAAACTAATGGATTCGGCTTTTACTGGATTTTCAATGGAAGAAGCAGCAATTTTATCCGCATTTATTTGACCATGCAAAATGTTAGCCTCCGTTAAAGCCGAATCAAGCTTCATTAAGTTTTCTTTTTCTGGATTAACCCATACATACAAAGCATCAACTTTTTTGGCAGAGTCGTAGGTCTTCATGGCATAATTACCAAAAATCATATAGTCAACATTTCCATCATTTAGAGCTTTGACGACTTTTTGTAATTCAAATTCGTTTCTATAATTCATTGTTAATTAAGGTGCTAAGTGAGATTATTGGGTAATAGGATAAAGTTCTCTATCCTTAGCTAAATCAAAAGGCGTATCTTTTTCATGCAACTTCAAAATTTGTCCAAAAGCATAAAAAAATCCGTCTCTATCTTTTGATGACAAAGCATTCCACTCATCGTATTTTTTCTGGACGATAACCATTTCATAGTAAACATCAGGCAAAAATTTAGGAAACTGTTCTCCTACAATCGTGTCAGAATCATCAAAAGCATAAAGGACTGGATTCGCACAACCCTCTCCATATTTTTTCTCCAATGCAGTTAACGGAGTCAAAAGGTCTTCAATAAAATAGTATCCTATCTTTGCGTATTCTTGATGCATATACATCAAATACCCAATACTATCTAAATCGGAAACAGACTTAATTAAATCAAAATTTTTGATTTGAGTGAAAATAAAATGTGGAGCTTCGGAGTTCACCAGAAGCGTATCTTTCATCCATGCTTCCTTTTTGAAGCAAAAGCCATTAAAAATTCCTTTGTCATAAAAGGCACACATATATTCTATTTCATGCTCTGAATAAGAAATAGTCCCATATTTTTCAATAAATTCTTTTTGTTGCGGTGATAATTCCATAAAAAATCGTTTAATTAATTATAATTATATAAAATTAAAATTTAATATTTGTAATAAATATTAAAATGTAAATTATTAATGATTAAGTGTTATATTTTTTCTTTATTCTTTCTCTTGTTCACAGACAGTATGGTACTTGCCCAGGAGAATAGAACAGTGATTGATACCCTTGAAGAGAATATCGAATTTACAGAAGAGATAGACACATTAGAGGTTGAGAATCCAGAACTTTATCCATTGCAAGACACGATAAATTATCAAATAGCAAATAGACTAAATAACAAACGATTTTACACAGCACTCAGAGGATGTTCAAATAGTTTAGTGGTAGAGAATTTTACATTTCTACTCAACTACGACCCGTCTTTAAGGTTTAAGATTCCTGCAATCAGTCCGATAAATCTCAATCATAATCCATTTGTTAATTCAAGGTTCGGTTTCAGAGTACACCCAAAATAGGTAGTTATTTAAAAAGTGTTGATATACAATTCTGGTTGTAATCAATGATGAACATTTTAGTCACCAAATGATGGTACCTTAGTTTTCGGGAGAATGATAGGCTTTTTCTTACATATCGTGTTATCCTTGCTCTCAGAG
>JANXRS010000324.1 GCA_025356745.1 Arcicella sp. | reverse complement strand
TCCTCTGGTTTAGAGGACTTTGTATTATAATTTATCTATATTTTCATTAACAAAAGCGTATGCTTTAGCTTGTTCCGTAAATTCCGCTATGATAGGCTGAATATCTTTCATCTCTACAAAATTAAAAACCTTCTTTCACTTCCTCCTTCTTTTTCTCTACTTTTTTCACTTCGTCTTTTTTCGCAACCTTTTTCCCTTTCTCAGTACGGGTACAGTACGAGTCCGTAAAACGTTCGGTGAAAGCAAACTTTTCTTCCGCTCCAACCCCTAAAAAAGTGTAAGCATTCTTACCATTTCCTTTTTTGACTCCTTTTGATTTGGCGGTTACGGCATTGTTAAATTCCCCATCGGAAGAAATTACGCCCATTTCATTTTTCAAATAACCCATGAAATACCAAATATCCGTTGAAGGTTCTAAATATACATAAAATTCATCACCTTCGGCAGTCTTTTTGATTTCGAGCATACCTTCAATTTCTGAATTAATATCAGTTCCCCCAATGCTAGCAATACTCAATTTTCCAACCGAATAAAATGAGGAAGTTAGGTCAGAATACCGCAGATTTGCTTTTGAAATAACCATCGTCGTATTCATTTTGTCATTAATTGTATACAAAGGTACGTGTTCATTTTTTAATCTTCGTTCCAAAGGGTCAATGGTTTTTCCACCCAAAATATTGGACAGTTTTGACATTAATCGTTCTTTATCTTCGGCTTCATCGGCACTGACATTGTCTCGGCTGTCCAGATTTGTTTTTACGATTTTATCGGCCATTGCCTTTAATACCTCCACGGGCATCGGGAAATTTAGCACAATCATTTGATCGAATCTATATTTGGCACTATCCACTCGCATTTCAGCAAAACCCGCCGATTGAACGTAGTTTGAAGGATTGAAAAAGTTAAAATTCCCTTCCAGATTCAACGTATTTTTGGTATTATCGTACACATACCGATTCACTTCGTAAGATTTATTTTTTTCATCTGGACCAATTTCGAAACGAGCAGTTTTAGGAATATCTCGTAATTGACCGTTTACCGTAAAAATATCTTCGTCTTTTGGGTCTTCTTTACTGGTTAAAAATGTTGAATACAAACCACTAGAAGCCGTTCGAAAATGTAACCCTGCATAAACAGGGACATTTAAATCGTCTTTTAGGTTTGGCTGTATCTGAATATTTACATCGTCCGTACCATTTCCTTTATAAGCAATCCAATTGACCACATCCACCCGATTTTTGTATTCAGGACGCACAAAGCCATTAAGCGTTAGGTTTTTGTTGGTTGCCACCATCGAAATATCGCCTTGATAAAGTATTTTAGAGGAAAGGTGAAATTTGTCCATTTGTTCAACCGTTGCCTTAGCGGTGGTAATGTATGCTTTAGTTTTTTTGCGACCCTCAACAATGGATTCTTTGAACTCAAAATTGCCCATTTTAATATTTACCGTATCGCCTGAAAGATTTGGGAATCGATATGTTGCATCACCTTCAAATTTATTTCTTGAGATAATTCTAATATTTCCGTTCACCAAATTATGATATCCATTAATGGTATCAATCTGTAATCTAGCGTTAAGAAATCCTTTCATTTCAGCATCTCTACTAATAGAAACTGCCCCTTTATTGGGAATAATTTTGGCATCTGCTGATTTAATAAAAGGTACTCCATTTATATTAAGTGATTGTTTATCAATTTCGTATAAAGCCTCTGAACCATTAAATGACAATCCTTCTTGCGATGGTTCAAGAGAAGTAAATGTTGTATTTTGAACATTGCCTTTCATCGCAATAGTCTTTTTGTTAATGTTCCATTCGGCATTATTAATGGAAGTTTTATAGGCAGTATAAGGGAAATATAAGCTAGTAGAATCTTCGATTTTAAGATTTTTAGGCGTTTTAATATTGACTAACCCAGTAGCTAAATTAAAACTAACATTCATTTTATTACCCAACAAAGCGGGTTTGGACACTTTCAAATTATTACCCACCGAAAGATTTGCCATATCAGCTGTGAAGGCTTCTTTTTCGAACTTAATAATGTCTGATTCAGTTTCAGAATCTTGTCTTTTAATTTTCCCAAAACCAAATAAACCTGTTTGTCGAACCAATAATTTTCCTTCCAATTTTGAACTAGCAGCATAAAAATCAAACGAATTTCCTTTAGTTTCAATCAACATACTATCGGCTTTGGGTTGCCATTTTAAGGAATAATTTTTAATATCTACTTTGGTGAAATATGCCTGTCCAACCGTTCCTTCTTTAATAATACCCGTTGTTCCATTGGCCGTCACTGAATCAATAGTAAAAAGGGCATATTTTGCTTGAATTTGGGAGGTCAAATGGTTAATTTCACATTCGGCATGAAGACCTTGTTTATCCATTAAAAGCGGTTTATCAAACTTCACAAAGGTTTTACTATTATAAACATTATATTTACCAGTGGGAACTTTATGACTGAAACCCAAAGAGTTATCAGGCATTGAAATCAACGTTTCTTTAAATGGCGGAAACATTCCATCTGAGTTAAAAGTACCCACAAAGTCAATGTCTTTGATGTTTAAACTATCAAAGTCGATACTTGGAACCTTAAAAAATACCTTTTTATTATATACTCCGTTGGCACGATAAGGATGGTCGAAATAGACCGTAATTCCCGTAGGCACAACCAAACGAGGATACTCAGCCAATCGTTGACGACCCGATTTATTATCTGGTTTATTAATATAAATTACGCCCGACTCATACTTTAAATCTCCCCCAATTTCGGTTCGACCTTTCTTGAGTAATTCTTTTTGGGGAATAAAAGTAATGGAGTCAATTTTATTCAGTTTAACACTAAATTCACCATAATTGAACGATAAGTCTTTCCCTCTAAAACGAAAGTTGCCTGTCTTCAATTCTCCGCTAATTCCGAAGTTTCGGTCCTTGTTTACTTTGATAATATTATCATAAGGAGCCATGAAAACATTTAAAGAATCGGAAAGATAAAATTGCTTTACTCCTCTGACAATCAATTGATTATCTTTTAAATTAAGACTTGCATTCGATGTCGTATCTTTTGTATTAGATGAATAATAAGATGGAATCAAAAAATTATCATAATCTTTTCTGGCTCCATAAGCCGCCAAATTGTGCATTCCTTTACGGGACAATTTCAGCGTTTCCACATCAGGGTCATACTCAAAATAACCTTTCTGCATCATCTCTAAAAATACAGGTCTTAAAGCATTAATATCCTTGTTAAAAGCTTTTGCAAGTTCAGTAAGCGTGGCTGAGGGTAAGTTGTTTTTTCGGATGTAATTAGAAACAACTAGCAATGGGTTAAAGCTATAATTGCTCGAAATCTGAGCAAAACGTTCTGGGTTGTAATAATCGAAAGACTCGAAAAGGGCAGGAATAACGTTCTTAGCCGTCAAGATAGAGAAGTCCATTCGTTGGTCATTCATATTCCAACTCATGGCATCAGCAGTAATATCTAATTTATGGTAACTATCTGAATAGGAGGACTCTCTAAAACCGCCAACATCCACTTTATTCAAACGAAGAATGAAATTTTTACGGTTATAATTCAACTTAACCGAGGGATGATACAACGAATCTGACCCCGCAAAGTAGCCAATAAAAATTGCCGAAGGAGCAGTAATTAAGGAATCTCCCACTTCAAAACGTTTACTAATTACTTTGAAGGCAGTTTTCCCATCCTTTTTAATGATAATCGTGGCATATTTTGACTGCAAAGATGAACTCGAAATCTTATTACCAACCATCGTAAAACCGCCTTTGTATTCAATATCAACACTATTTTTCAAAACAACATCATTTTGTAACGACATGAATCTTGGATAAAATGTTGGGGCATTTTTAGCTCGTTTCTTACTCTGAAATTCAAAAATTCCTCTAATCAGACTATTTAGTTTGTGATTATTAGTAATGGTAGCGAATTCAGAGGTTATTTTTGGACTTCTAATTTCCATATTGTAATTACTCAATGTTACAAAAACGTCTGGTAGACCCACATTTTCCCATGTGAAAGTTCCTCCTGTTCCCAACAAAATTCCATCTTTTAAGCTTAAGATGGGTGAGGTATTTTTTAGGGTAACCGAATCATTGGCAGTAGCGATAATTAAGTCAATTCCTTTAAATTCTATCACAGGACCAGTATTTAAAAATTGAGCTACGGGTTCGTCCACGGGAGCTTGTGCAGGAGTATTACTCGGCGTAGGCATGGGTGCGTCCCAATCTTCCCAAGCGTTCGTTTTTTTGGAAGGTTCTGGTGTTGTGTCAGTGGGCAGATTCTTTATAGAAGGTATTTCAAGCTTATTGATTTCTATTTTTTGGTCGTTAAATCTAAATGAAACCGTACCATTTTGGGCGTATAATCGGTTGAAATTCGTGAAATAAATCGCTCCATTATTAAAGTATAAACGGCTAATATCAATGTAACGCAAAGTCGTTTTTGTGTCCTCCGTTTCAATAGATTTACGAAGCGTTTCTAAGTAATTATCCAGTAATGTTTGAGGCATTAAAGATTTATTTATCCCTAAAATAATGGCATCAAAAAGCCCCACAAATTGCACTGGTTTATAACCTTTTTTAAACATAAAATTGGATACACTCGCCAACTTACTTTTTTGTACGTCAGTAAGTTTGCCAGAGTTCCAAAGTTTATCAAAATTTTGAGCAATTAATTCAGCTTGTGGATTATTTGAAAGAGCCAAAAAATTCTTAGCATCTACTAAAAATTCTTCGGGCTTCTCTGATAGTTTTAGTCCTTGTGCTTGAGAAAAAAAATATCCAAATGTGAGCATCAAGCTCAACAATATTGATTTAACATTCATAGATTTTACGGATTATCTTCCATAAAATTAACGAAATGTTATGGTTTGATATTTGATTTATACCCTTTCAAAAATTACAGCAGTCCAATTATTTTTCTGTTCAGTAGTTGTTTTTACTAAACCAACCGATTTTGCAACGTTTTCGATATCCTCAATATCATGTTGATAAAAGCCACTTACCACTAATTTTGACGGGGCAGGTTTCATGAATTCAACGTATTTTGGAATATCTCGCATTAAAATATTACGGTTAATATTCGCCAAAACAATGTCATATTTTTCGGCAGGTTCATCTTCAATGGTTCCCTGACGAATAATAATATTATGACAATCGTTTAATTGACAATTTTCACGAGAATTTTCCGCTGCCCATTCTTCAATATCAAATCCAGCAACTTCGGAAGCTCCTAATTTAGAGGCAAAAATTGCCAAAATACCAGTCCCACAGCCCACATCAAGCACTTTTTTATTTTCGTGGTCAATATCCATTTGTAAACTTAATACCATTGATGTTGTTTCGTGATGCCCCGTTCCAAATGACATTTTAGGATTAATCAATAATTCATACGCCACAGTGGGGTCAGGTTCGTGAAAGTTTGCTCGTACTCTTACACGCCCATTCGCTGCTAAAATAGGTTCATAATTTTTCTCCCATTCTTCGTTCCAGTTCTTTTTTTCTAAAGTTTTATAAGAATAGCTAATCGGAGTCATTCCTAAA
>JANXRS010000271.1 GCA_025356745.1 Arcicella sp. | reverse complement strand
TTTTAGGTTTATGTTAACATAAATACTTCATTTTTAGGTTTTATCTTAAATTGAATCTTTTTTCATTATCCAAAATAAGCTCAATTTGTATTTTTCCAAGCAGTTTTATTGTACTTTTAAATGCGTTGAACCTGAATAATTTATGAATTACGATTTCGATCAAATCATTAACAGAAAAAATACGGATTCATTCAAATGGGATTTTTTCCAAGACCCCGAAGACACAATCCCAATGCCCGTAGCGGACATGGATTTCAGAAGTCCAGAACCGATTTTAGAGGCACTTCGTGAAGTTACAGAACATGGCGTATTTGGTTATTCAATTGTTCCAGAAGAATTAAAAGATATTCTTCAAGAAAGACTTGAACGCCTTTACGGTTGGAAAACTGAAAAAGAATGGCAGGTTTGGATTCCTGGATTGGTTCCTGCCATCACGGCAACTTGCAGAGCAATTGGTGAAATTGGCGATGCCGTTATCACGTCAATTCCTGTTTATCATCCCTTCCATCTTGCACCGGGTTATGTAGGAAAAAAAATGCAGACTTTCCCATTAATGGAAGTTGATAATCGTTGGACTTTTGATTTTGAAGCGCTTGAAAAGGCAATAACGGAAGACACAAAATTGTTTATGTTGTGCAATCCGTATAATCCCGCAGGAACAGTTTTTACTCGAGAAGAATTAGAAAAATTAGCGGAAATTTGTCAGCATCATAACTTAATTATTTGTTCGGATGAAATACATTGTGATTTAATTTTGGATACAAATAAAAAGCATATCCCGATTGCAAGTTTAAGTCAAGTAACTGAAAATATGACGATTACGTTATTGGCTCCTTCAAAAACTTTCAATATTGCAGGCTTGGGATGTTCAGTTGCGATTATTCCAAATTCCGAATTGAGGCAAAAATTCAATGCTGCTAAAGATGGTTTTTTTCCACCACTTCCCCGTCATTCAATGGTAGCGGCAATGGCTGCTTATCGTGATTGTGAAGATTGGCGTTTGCAATTAATTGATTATTTAAAGGCAAATCACGATTATATGTTTGAAGAACTAAATGGTTATAAAGGTTTAAAACTATTCCCCCTTGAAGCCACTTATTTAGCTTGGATTGATGCTCGTGAAACAGGTATTGAGGATATTCAAGAAAGAATCTTGAAAGCAGGTGTAAGATTAATGGATGGCAGAACATTCATGGGCGAAGGCTTTTTACGGTTAAATTTTGCTTGCTCAAAATCAGTTTTAGTGGAAGCGGTGAAACGGATTAAGATGGCGTTGTTGTCGAAATGATATACCGATTAAAGCAATGTTTATGTACTTTAATCGGTATATTTTAAGATTATTTTCTCTTAATCTAAATCACTTTTTACCACCTTTACAAATGCACTGCGTCTTGGGGCAGGCAATTGTGATAGTTCGCCTTTAATACCTTTCCAAAGAATTTCATTGAAAAGATTATCATCATTACTATCAACTTCGGTAAAGTCTAAACTTTCTGAGCATTTAGCCGATGGCGTATACGCTGTGTTTACTTCACTCAGATCTACCGAAACAGGAACCGATTGATAGGGCGTAAAATCAGGTTTTGACGTAAAGCAACGGTACATTGGTGTTGCGGCAGCATCGTATTGAGTCATCGGAGGCAAGCCCAAAATCAATTCTATGGTTCGCAACATTCCCGAAGTTGAATACATGGTATGGTCAATAGATTTGCGTTTTGTGTACGGACTTATCACCAAAGCAGTTGAACGGTGGGCATCAACGTGGTCAGGACCATTTTGTGCGTCATCTTCTAAAATAAATACTGCCGATTGGTTCCAAATTGGGCTTTTACTTAAGTGTTCGATAAACATTCCCACCGCCAAATCATTATCTGCCACGCAGGCAAACGGAGTCGGTTTTCCAACGGCCATTCCTTGCGTATGATCAGCACCAAGCCTAATGGAGTTGAAAGCAGGAACGGCTTTGGCAACGACCAAAGAATCAAAATCTCTCTTCCATTGGGTTACACGGGTGGTATCTTTTATTTTTTGGTTGTAATATCCTGTAAAATAAGAACAAACGTGTGCTTTATCTAACACAGGAATATTCCCCTTTTTGTCGTCGGCAAAAACTCCGTAAGTACGAAAACTTACGCCTTTGTTTTTACAAACATCCCAGATAAAACCACTTTTATTATTGGCAATTTCACGTCGTCCCATTGCTTCAGTTACGCCACCTCTTCTACCGTAGGCGGTGGGCCAAGTTTTTTCTAAGTAATCATTAGCGTGAGCTCCCAAAGACCAGTTATGACCATCAGCACTAACTTCCGCATCGACATAAAAATTATCCAGTAACACATATTCTTTCGCCAATTTATGTTGATTAGGCGTATATTTTTCACCGAATAAGCAGAGCGTTGAATCACCGTTTCCTTCTTTTACATCTCCAAAAACTTGGTCATACGTGCGGTTCTCTTTCAAAATATAAAAAACGTGCTTAATTTGGGATGAATCTCCTACTTTCATCGGAATAGGATTGTTTGTTTCACCTTCAGCAAGAAGTTCTTTGTCTTTTTTATAGGGCGTATTTTCGTACACTTTTTTGGAATAAATGTTTAACGCACTTTCGTTTGGTGTATCAATAATGCTGAGCGTTCCTTTCATCAAGTTGCCAATGTATTGTCCACGAGTATCTTCACCCAGATGGGATTCCGAACGGATGGCTTTTTGTGAAGGTTGTGGCCCTTTGGGATTAGCAAATGAAGTAAATCCTTTTCCATTTGCGACAAAAATTTTCTTACCCACCACTCTCACATTCGTAGGATACCAACCCACGGGCATAAATCCTTTTGAAAAACTTTTACCTTTGATATTTACATCAAAAACTGCTAAGCAATTATTGTCTGCATTGGCAATATAAAGGGTTTTTTCATCTTTCGATAAGGCAACTCCGTTGGTAGCCGACCCAACCAATGAATTTGGATACAAACCAGCATCCAACACCTCAATTACTTTTTGCAATTTTGTATCAATCACTGAAACGCTATTATCTCCCGCATTTGCCACAAATAAATGCTTCCCATTTTTACTCAGAATCAACTCATTGGGATTATATGAAACGGGGATTGTACTTACAATTTTGCGAGTTTTAGTATCAAATAAAGCAATCTTACGACCTCCCCAAAGTGAGATATACAATATTTTTTTATCGGGAGAAAGAACACACGTATATCCTTCATGACCTAAATTTTGCTCATGTATGATGGCTTTAGTCTTCAAATCTACGATATAGAACGAGTTGTTTTCTTTAGTAACCACGTATAACAATTGACGGTCATCGTCTATCTCGATTCCCACGGGAGAAATTTTATTGGGCCATTTTTTATTTACTACTGGACATACAGGCAAAAAAATGGTTTTAAAAATGGTTAGACTTCTGTAACTTGTTTGTTACTAAACAAAATTCAAGTTATCGTGAAGTCAAATTCAGTTATATGTCAATTTAGTGAGTATTTTTTAGATT